>NZ_JACVVH010000027.1:0-84201 GCF_016647865.1 Pseudomonas sp. S60
CTTCTTTTACACGCCCCGGGGCCGGGCCGCCCTGTGGCGGCCCCCCCGCGGCGCCGTGGGCGTGGACATCTTCTTCGTCATCAGCGGCCTGGTCATTTACCTGTCAACCCGGGATAAAACCGTAGCGCCGCGCGAGTTCCTGCTTAACCGAATACTGCGCATCGTGCCCGCCTACTGGTTCTACACGGCGCTGATGGCCGCACTGCTGCTGGCGTTCAGCCAATGGATGCCGCACCAGGAGTTCAGCTGGCATCACCTGCTGCTGTCGATGCTGTTCATACCGGCAGAGAACCCCGGCGGGTATGGGCTGTACCCGACGCTGAACGTGGGCTGGACGCTGAACTTCGAGATGCTGTTCTACCTGTTGTTCGGCCTGGCCTTTTTCGTGCGCCAGCGGCACCACCTATTGCTGGTCACTGCGGTATTGCTGCTAGTCAGCGAAGTGCTGGGCCGGATGGGCGTGCTGAGCCGCTTCTACAACAATGACATCATCTATGAGTTCCTGCTGGGCATCGGCCTGGGGGTGATGTACCGCCATGGGCTGATCCGCCAGGGCCGCTGGCTGCCACTGGTGCTGCTGACGGCTGCAGTACTCGCCATCTACCACCTGGATGCTTCCCAGCGCCTGTTGCATTGGGGCATACCCAGCGCGCTCATCGTGCTCGCGTTCATCGCGCTGGAGCCGCTGTTTGCGGGCAATCGCGTGCTCAAGGCGCTGGGTGATTGCTCGTATTCCGTGTACCTGATCCACGTGCTGGTGCTCTATGCCGGGTGGTTCGCCAGCCAGCGCCTGCAGCTCAACCCTTACCTGGTATTTGCCCTGTGCGTGCCTTCCATCGCGCTGCTGTCGTGGTTCAGTTACCAGTGGCTGGAACGCGGCCTGTACCGACGCATGCGTGCGTGGCTGGCCGCACCGCAGGAGGCGGGCCAGCCCTATGCCCTTTCCCGAGTCAAATACTAGGACTTTGTTAGAGGGCCGGCTTGGCGTACACTTGGTCGCAAGTCTGTGAGGAACCTACATGAGCGCTATAACCATTACCGACGCCGCCCATGACTACCTGGCCGATCTGCTCTCCAAGCAGAATACGCCTGGCATCGGCATCCGCGTTTTCATCACTCAGCCGGGCACCCAGTACGCAGAGACGTGCATTGCCTACTGCAAGCCGGGCGAAGAAAAGCCTGATGACACGGCCGTGGGCCTGAAGAGCTTCACGGCCTACCTGGATGCGGTAAGCGTGCCGTTTCTGGAAGATGCGCTGGTGGACTACGCCACCGACCGCATGGGTGGCCAGCTGACCATCAAGGCGCCTAACGCCAAGGTGCCGATGGTGAACGAAGACAGCCCGATCAACGAGCGCATCAACTATTACCTGCAGACCGAGATCAACCCCGGTCTTGCCAGCCACGGCGGCCAGGTCAGCCTGGTGGATGTGGTTGACGACGGTATCGCTGTACTGCAGTTCGGCGGCGGTTGCCAGGGCTGTGGCCAAGCCGATGTGACCTTGAAGGACGGCATCGAGCGTACGTTGCTGGAGCGCGTACCCGAGCTCAAAGGCGTGCGCGACGTGACCGACCACAGCCAGAAAGAGAACGCCTACTACTGACGTCGTCAGCGTCAAAGGTTGGCCTGACACGTGCGCTTAGCAACAAAGTGTTACGGTTTCAACCCCTGCGACAACAGGCCGCAGCCCGTATTCAAAGGGCTGTGCGCCGTTCCTGCCTGGCCCGGGTAGAACACCCCCAGGGGGCATGCCAGAATGCCCCGGTTTTTGGCTGGCCCGTCCCGAGGGCCGGCACCTTCCCTGTAAAGGATGGTTTCATGACTGATCTTCTGACCCGGCGCTCGGTTGTCGCCGGCATGGGTGTTCTCGGGCTCGGTTTGCTGGCGGGCTGCAGCCCGGCCCGGGGGCTCGAGTTCAAATACGGCAAGAACATGAGCAACGAGATCCTGGGGCGCAAGTTCAGCCTCAAGGACCCTCAAGGCAACGTGCGCACCCTGTCGAGCTTCTATGGCAGCATGCCGATGATCTTCTTCGGCTTCACCCAGTGCCCGGCCATTTGCCCCACCACGCTGGCGCGTGCCGCACAAATTCGCAAGTTGCTGCGGGGGCGTGACCGCGACCTGTTCCAGGTGGTGTTCATTACCCTGGACCCTGAGCGCGATACGCCCGAAGTGCTCGATGCCTACGTCAAGGCATTCGACCCCACTTTCACGGCGCTGACCGGTACGCCTGAAGAGATCGACGCCGTGGCTCGGGAGTTCAAGGTGTTCTACGAGAAAGTCCCGGCCGGCGACACCTATACCATTTCCCATTCGTCCACCAGCTACGTTTACGACACGCGTGGCACCCTGCGCCTGAGCCTGGGCCATTCCCTGAACGCCAAGGAATGTGCCGAGGACCTGGTTACCCTGATGGAGATCTGCTGAATGTCGATGCAACCAGTCAAGCATGGCCTGGCGGCCCTTTTTCTCATGAGCCTGGGCTTGCCGGCACTGGCCCAGACCACCGTGAGCGATGCGTGGGTGCGCGCCAGCGTGCCGCACCAGCAGTCCACCGGTGCGTTCATGACGCTCGCGGCCGATGCTGACAGCAAGCTGGTGAGCGTGGCCTCGCCAGTGGCCAAGACCGTGCAGGTTCATGAGATGACCATGAATGGCGACGTCATGGGCATGCGCGAGGTCAATGCGGTCGAGTTGCCTGCTGGCAAAGCCGTGACCCTGGATCCCAATGGGCTGCATGTAATGCTGATGGGCTTGAATGGTCAGGTAAAGGAAGGCGAGAAAGTGCCGCTGACCCTCACCGTGGAAACCGCCAAGGGCGTGAAGGAAACCGTAGAGGTACAGGCAGAGGTACGCCCGCTCACCGCCGAGGCCGGCAGTGGGCACGACCACATGCACATGAGCCACTGACCGGTTGAGCCGGGGCCGCGCGGCGGCCCTGGCAGCTCAACTGCGGAACCTGGGCAGCGGCCTGTCCAGGGTCAGCGACGTCAGCGTCTTGCGTACCCGCGCCTCGTCAGCCTCCAGCGCCCTGAGGGTTGCACGAATCTTCCCAGCCGCAGGCACATCGCCCTGGCGGTCGATCCAGTCGGCAATTTCCTTGAACGCATTGCCCAGGCAGGACTGGCGTTGGTTCATCAGTGACAAAAGGGTGGTGATCTCTTTTTCGGACATGGCCGCATCCTCCATTCAGCCACTAGAGTGTAGCAGCGGATGGGGGAAGCGCCTGGGGCGCCTTGACGCAGTTCAGGCGTAGCGACAGGCGCTGCGATAGGCCCCCGGCGTAACCCCGTAGGCCTGCTTGAACTGCCGGTTCAGGTGGCTCTGGTCGGCAAAGCCCAGGGTGAAGGCCACGTCCGATGCCGCCAGGCCGCGCCTGAGCATTTCCCTGGCCCGCGACAAGCGTCGCTGCTTCAACCACGCGTGGGGCGGCAGGCCTGTGGCCTGGCGGAACACCCGGGCAAAGTGAAAGGGCGACAAATTGACTGCAGCGGCCAGCGCTTCCAGCGAGGGCGGTTCGGCCAGGTGCGGTTCCAGCATTTCCCGCGCACGGGCTACCGCCAGCGGCTCCTGGCCAGGGGCGGATGGCTCTGCGCCTTGCCCGTGGCGCTGCACCAGTGCCAGCACCGCCTGGCGCCAGGCCGTCTGCTGCTGCAACGCGCTGGCACTGCTTTCGGACAACCGGTGCAGTTGGCTGAAGGCCGCTGCCAGGGCCGGGTCGACAATCACGCTGTCCCTGAAGCGCGGCATGCCTTGCCGGCTCAGTTCCAGTTCTTCGAGCACGCCGGTTACGCGTTGGTGTTCCGGGTAAAAGCCGCGGTATTGCCAGCCAGCCTCATGGGCTTTGGCCCCGGTATGCAGCTCATCAGGGTTGATCAGCACCATGCTGCCCACAGGCGCCAGGTGCTCGCTGCCACGGTGCCAGAAACGTTGCGCGCCGGACTCGATCACCGTGAACACATACCCTTCATGCACATGCGGGGCAAAGCGCTGCTGAACGTAGCGGGCGTGCAGCATCTCCACGTCGCCCAGCGCTGGCGCCTGCCACAGGTGAGTCTGCTCGCGCAGGGGCGTGCTCATGCCAGCCAGCTGCGCAGAAGAAAGAAGATCAACATGCTCACCAGCATGCTCAGCAACACGCGGCGGGTCAACAGCACCAGGGCGATGGCCACCAGTGAGCCGAGCAGGTAGGGGTTCAACAGGCTCAGGTCAAGCTGGTGGTCGGGCATAAAGATGATCGGGCCACAGATGGCCGTGAGCATGCCGGGGACGGCAAAGCCCAGAAACTGTCGGGCGTTGGAGCCCAGGCGCAGGGGCAGGCGCGGTTCCAGAAACGCATAACGGTTCAGGAACACCAGGGTGCCCATCCCGGCGATCAGCAGCCAGATCATGAACGGCCCCCTGCCAGCTTCTGGCACACGAAGCCCGCACCCATGCCCAGCAGGCCAGCGGCAACCAGTGCGGTTTCCCAGTGCCAATGGGTAAACAGCACCGAGGTGAACAACGACACCGCCACACACACCACCGTGGGCAGGTTGCGCACCAGTGGCGTGATCAGGGCGACGAAGGTGGCGACGATGGAAAAGTCCAGGCCCAACTGGTCGAGGTGTGGAATGTTCTGCCCCACGATGATGCCAACCAGGGTGAACAGGTTCCAGGCAACGTAGAAGGTCAGCCCAACCCCCAGCGCATACCAGCGGTTGAACTGCTGCTGGTCGTAGCGGCTGGTCAGGGCGAAAAACTCGTCGGTCAGAAGGAAGCCCAGGCCCAGGCGCCAGCGCAGTGGCAGTGGTGACAGCACCGGGCGCATCGACAGACCGTATAGCAGGTGCTGCGAGGTCAGCAACAAGGTGGTGAGCAGGATAGAGGCCAGGTTGGCGCCGCCTTTGAGCATGCCGATCGCCACCAGTTGCGCGGCGCCGGCGAAGACAATGGCCGACAGCCCTTGGCCTTGCAGCGCGCTGAGGTTGGCTTCGATGGCCATGGAACCGGCCAGCAGGCCCCAGGGGGCAACCGCCACGGACAGCGGCACAATGGCGATGGCGCCGTGCAGGAAGGCGTGGCGGGCGAGCTGGGGCATGATGGCTGGCGCATAGGATGTAAGGCAGGCCAGCATGCCAGACACGGCAGGGCCTGGCTTGAACGTTCTTGCTGTCCGCTTGCCCTAGGGGCGGCTGGTCAGGTGTTGCTGGGCAGTGACACAGCCGTTGGTATCCACCGCCTTTTGCAGCAGCGTCGGGCGGTGCTGCGGGTCAAGGTCGCTGAGCAGTCGGTACACCTCAGCCTGATAGTCACGCTGGCGGCCCCACAGCATGGACAGGCCCTGGGGCTGGTTGCGGTTACAGGCAAGCCGCGTGGCAGGTTGCGGGTAATAGGCCGCATACAGGGTGGCCATGCTGGGGATGGCTTCCAGTGCCGCGCGGTAATCGGCACTGGCATTGTAGGGTGGGCACCAGGTGGCAATGGCGGGCGCTGGTGCGGCAAAGCCCTGGCTCAGGCTGGCTTCGAGCAATGGGCAGGCAGCATCGGAAATTTGCGCGGAGGGCAGGTAGGTCATGTAGTACAGCGCCAGGCGGTACTGCGCCACCGGGTGGCCAAGCTCCACCGACTTTTTCAGTAATGCCACAGCGGTGGGCAGGGTGTGGGCCATGGCTTGGCCCTGGCGGCTCAGCTCCGCGTCGTCACCCAGTGCCGTGCGCAAACTGCCCGGGCTGTCGTCCTGGTTGTCCGCCTGTTCCAGCAGCGGCAAGGCCTGGCGATACAGCAGGTCGGCGTGGGGGTCGATGTGCACCTCCAGCGCCTGGGCAAGCACAGGCGCAAGGGCAACCAGCAGCACCGGTAGACGGTGCAGCGGCCTCATAGGCTTGCCCCGCAGGTTGCCAGGCGGTGATGGACGGCTTCGGTAATCATGGCAGTCAAGCGTGCGCCTCTGGCAAATCGGAACGACTTTGTATTCTAGCCACCGAATGGGGCTTGCCGAAAGGCCAACCGACGATTGTCAGGCAAGCCGTGCCGCCGCTCGTTGTGGCCAGGGCGTTATTGCCTAGACCCTTCTGATGCAGGCGGTCAATGAACAGGGGGCTTTGGAGGGCGTGGTGGATGCTCCGGCGCTGCCGTCAGGCAGCCAGTTCCCTGACGTTGTACAGCAGGCCACCGATGGCGATCAGCAGCAGCGCCACACCCGAAGCCAGGCTGATGAAGCGGTTGCTGCGCTGAGAGGCAATCTTGCCGATGGCGAAGATGTACAAGCTGAGTACCGCGAAGTCGATGATGACCCACAGCAACGACAGCACCACCATGCTCTTGCCGAACGACTCGGTGATCTGGATGAACTGTGGAAAGAAGGCGATGAAAAAAATGATGTCCTTGGGGTTGGAAATGCCCACCATGAAGCCCTGCCACAGGCCGCCACGGCCAGGTTTCACGGTGTCGTCCGCCACGTCCGTTGCTGGCGCCTGGAGGGCCTCCTTGAGCGTGCCCACTGCGATGTACCCGATGAACAGGCAGCCCAGCAGGCTCATGGTGCTGAGCCAGGCCTTGTCGATGGCCGCACTGGTGAGGATGATCCAGGCAGCCGCAGCAATCAGCACCAGTGACGCCCAGTTGGTCCCCAGGGCCGTGAAGATGGCCTTGCGCGAGCCGGATGCAGCGGCAGTGTTGACGATCAATGCCACGACTGGCCCAGGGGTGGCGATCAGCAGCAGCACGGTGAGGGCGTAGGTGGCGGTCAGGGCGGTATTCACGTTCAGTTCTCGGTAAGGATGTCAGGTACTGCCTGGGTGGCGGCGTGGGCATGAAAAGGGCAACGTGGCGGGTTCAGTGAGCCCGCCTCCTGCAACTGATATTGCTTCCATTCGTAGTTGTCGGCATCGCCGAAAAAGCCGAGGGTATCGGGCATCACGCCGTCGTTGTAGTGGTGCACGCGCTCGCGGATCCGCTCACGGATGCGCTTGCCACTCTCGGTGCCGGCATTGGCGACTTCGTCGAAGTTCTCCCGGGGGTTGATGACCAGGGTGATGTGCGGGCCCAGGTTGCGGCTTTTCATGGCCTGGTGGCCGGGGAAGTTCATGTTGATGAACAGCGGCATGCCGGCGTAGCAGAATGACCAGTTCGTGTCATCGGGGTCGGTCGGTACCCCTTGTGGCCAGGGATGAGGGTCTCGCGCATGCACGCCACGCAGTACCTTCCAGGCCAGCGCCTGCTGTTGGGCCAAGGTGCTGTCGGTGGCCGTTTCGAGAAACACCACCAGTGGGCTGCCGATGCGCTGCTTGGGTTTGATGGGGCTGACATGACGCACGTAGTCCGCAAGCCCCTGGGCGACGTCATCAGCCAGTTGCTCGGCGCGGGCGAATAGAACATGGCAGGTTTGGCCGTTGACTGCCTTGCGGCCAAACAGGCAGGGGAAGTCGGGGTTGGCGAGGATGTTGCGAAAGTGCTCCAAGGTTGAGTGAGTCCAGTGTTGCTTGTTGCTTCCATGTTCGGCGGTCAGCTCCAGCGCATCCAGGCGATAGCAGTGTCCATATCCCGTAAACATGATTTCCCCAGATGTAAATTAGATGAACGTTCCACACATTTGCAGGCAGGATCTTGGTTATATTTGTAAATTAACTGCATTTTCCGAAACCCGCTTCACGTTGTAAAACGTGTGGAACTATGACCTACTATTAGTCTTGCTCATGCTTGGGACCTACACATGTCGGAACGGATTCAGGCCTTGCACGCCCTGCGTGCCTTCGAGGTGGCCTCTCGGTATGGTTCTTTCACCCGCGCCGCGGAAGAGCTGGCCCTGACCCAGGGCGCCGTCAGCCATCACATCAAGACGCTGGAAGCCATGTTCGGCTGCGACCTGTTCGAGCGACGCGGCCCCAAGCTGAGCCTCACCGAGCACGGGCGTCTGCTGGCCCAGGAGCTCAAAGTCGGGTTCAAGATCATCGAGAACGCCTGTGCATTGCTGCGCCAGGACCGCTACGGGCTGCGCCTGAAGGCCCCCTCCACATTGACCGTGCGCTGGCTGCTGCGGGCGCTCGACGGCTTCAAGAAGCACGAGGACACCTGCAGCGTGCAGTTGTCCAGCGTGTGGATGGACATCGACACCGTGGACTTCTACTCCGAGCCTTACGACTGCGCGATCTTGCTGGCCAGCGGCCGTTTCCCGGCCGATATCGAGAGTTTCCGGCTGTTCGATGAATGGCTGATCCCGGTGTGCCACCCCGACTACATGGCGCAGGCACAGCCCGCACTGGCCGACCTGAACCACTGTGAGTTCCTGCACCCGTCCCCCGACCGCAGGGACTGGCGGCGCTGGCTGGCGCGCATGGATGCGCTGGACATCAGCATCGACCAGGGGCAGGTGTTCGACACGCTGGACCAGGGTATTTCCGCCGCTCAGCAGGGGTTGGGTATCTCGGTGGTCGACCTGGTACTGGCCAGCGCAGACCTCGCCGCAGGTCGCCTGGTGACGCCTTTCAAGCACGCCGTGGCCACCGGTGACGGTTACTACATGACCTGGCTCAAAGCCAGCCCCAAGGCCCGGCAGATGCACAAGCTGCGTGACTTTCTGCTGGGGCAGGTGCCGCCGTTGGCCCTGAAGGACATCAACTACCTGTACGGTTGACCCCTTCGCGGGGTGTGGGCTGTTGGCCGCACGGGTACAATTGGCGTCCGACAAGTGATTCAGAGGGCAATGTGGTGGAGTTGCAGCAGGGCTTCGTGCTGACCCGGCACTGGTACGACACGCCTGAAGGTACCTGCGTGGAGTTCTGGCTGGCCACCGACCACGGGCCACGATTGCTGCGCCTGGCGCCTCAGGTGTCGGTGGCGTTCATCCCTCAGGCGCAACAGGCCCTTGCCCGGGTGCTGCTGGCCGACGAGCCGGGCGTGGAGCTGCGCCCGCTTGGGCTCAAGGCCTTCGACCAGCGCCCGGTGCTGGGGTTGTATTGCCGCCAGTATCGGCAGTTGCTGCAGCTTGAGCAGCGCCTGCGCACGGCGGGTATCGACGTGTTCGAGGCCGACATACGGCCACCGGAACGCTACTTGATGGAGCGCTTCATCACCGCCCCTGTGCAGTTCGCAGGCCAGGTCGATGCCCAAGGCGTGGTGTGCGAAGCCCAGCTCAAACCGGTCGCCGAGTACCGGCCGCCGCTACGGCTGGTGTCGCTGGATATCGAAACCACCGAACGCGGCGAGTTGTACAGCATCGCCCTGGAAGGTTGCGGCCAGCGCCAGGTGTACATGCTTGGCCCGGCCAACGGCGATGCGGCGCAGGTAGATTTTGACCTGCACTACTGCACCGACAGGGCCGCCTTGCTGCATTGCCTGAACCAGTGGGTGGCCCGCCACGACCCGGACGCGATCATCGGCTGGAACGTCGTGCAGTTCGACCTGCGCCTGCTGCACGAACACGCCGGGCGCCTGCAGGTGCCCCTGGCGCTGGGCCGGGGCGGTGCACCCATGACACTGCGCGCCCACGCCAAGGGCGGGCACGTGTTTGCCGAGGTGCCGGGGCGCCTGCTGATCGACGGGATCGAGGCGCTGCGGTCGGCCACCTGGAGCTTTCCGTCGTTCAGCCTGGAGAACGTTGCCCAGACCCTGCTGGGCGATGGCAAGGCGATCAGCACGCCCTACCAGCGCATGGATGAAATCAACCGTATGTTCGCCGAGGACAAGCCGGCCCTGGCGCGCTACAACCTCAAGGACTGCGAACTGGTCACACGCATCTTTGCCCATACCCGATTGCTGGAATTTCTACTGGAGCGCGCCTCGGTGACCGGGCTTGCAGCCGATCGCAGCGGGGGATCGGTGGCTGCGTTCTGCCACTTGTACATGCCCCACATGCACCGCCTCGGGTATGTCGCGCCCAACCTGGGCAGCCGCCCGGAAGAGGCCAGCCCGGGCGGTTTTGTCATGGATTCGCGGCCAGGGTTGTATCACTCGGTGCTGGTGCTGGACTACAAGAGCCTGTACCCCTCGATCATTCGCACGTTCCTGATCGACCCGGTCGGGCTGGTCGAGGGGCTTGACCAGCCCGATGACCAGCACGCGGTGGAGGGCTTCAAGGGGGCGCGCTTCTCGCGAACCCGCCATTGCCTGCCGGCCATCGTCGAGCGCGTGTGGCAGGGCAGGGAGCAGGCCAAGCAGGTCGGCAATGCGCCGTTGTCGCAAGCCCTGAAAATCATCATGAACGCCTTTTACGGCGTGCTGGGCTCCAGTGGCTGCCGCTTCTTCGACGCGCGGTTGGCATCCTCGATTACCCTGCGTGGCCACCAGATCATGCGCCAAACCCGCGCGTTGATCGAAGCGCGAGGGTTTGATGTGATCTACGGCGACACCGACTCCACGTTCGTGTGGCTAAAAACGGCCCACGATGAGGCGGCTGCCGCGCACATCGGCAAGGCCCTGGTGGCCGAGGTCAACCAATGGTGGCGAGGGCACCTGCAACAGGCATTGGGCATTGAGAGCGCTCTGGAACTGCAGTTCGAAACCCATTACCGGCGTTTTCTGATGCCGACCATCCGCGGCACCGATGAAGGCAGCAAAAAACGCTATGCCGGGTTGGTGCAGCGTGCCGATGGTACCGAAGACATGGTCTACAAAGGGCTCGAGTCGGTGCGCACCGACTGGTCGCCGTTGGCCAGGGCGTTCCAGCAGCAATTGTATGGCCGCATCTTCCGTGGTGAGCCCTACCGTGATTACGTGCGCGGGTATGTGGCGCGCACCCTCGCCGGCGAGCAGGACGAACTGCTGGTCTACCGCAAGCGCTTGCGTCGGCCGCTGGCGGACTACCAGCGCAACGTGCCGCCCCATGTCCGTGCCGCACGCCTTGCCGATGACTACAATCGCCAACTGGGCCGTAGCTTGCAGTATCAGCGCGGTGGCTGGATCAGCTATGTGATGACCACGTCCGGGCCTGAGCCGCTGGAAAACCGCAGGGCACCGATCGACTACGAGCATTACCTGACGCGTCAGTTGCAACCGGTCGCTGACGCGATTCTGCCTTTTGTGGGCGACAGTTTTGCGGCGTTGGTTGATCACCAGATGCTGTTGTTCTAGGGCGGCGCGTGACCCGTGTGGGTGGTAGTAGGTCGTCACTTCAATGGGGCGACGTTTGCATACCCTGGCACCCGTATCGACACTGCGGGAGCACCGGATGGACACCACCACTCAACCCAACCTGCTCGAGCAAGCGGGCCAGGACCGGCTTCTCGCCGCGCAACTGCCCACCTGGCTCAAGGCTGTCAGCCATCAGCACATGCCGGCCGTGTGCCAGGCGCTGCGCAGCAGCCTGGCCTGCCGGCAGCGGCTCAGTGTGCGCTGGGCGGCCATCGAGGGCATCGATCACTTCATCACACCCCTCCTGCAAGCGGCCCTCGCCCAGCGCCATGGGGTGAGTGTGCCGGTGGAGCAGTTATGGTTTCGCAACGCCTACCAGGTGCCCTTGCTGACCTACGCCCCGATTCGCGTCCCGCTGACTCAACGGGTGTATTACCAGATCCCGCTGCTGGAAGCTGTGCTGCGCAATTTTACCGCTGACGAAGCCACGCCAGGCATCCTCGCGCCCGGGGCCGGATTGCACGACGGGGCAGGGCAGCGTTTGCGTGAACCTCACGCTGCCCAGTTCGCCCGCCTGGTTCGCGAGCTGGACCTTGGAGCGCGCTATCAGGCGCATCTGCAGGCGCACCTTGCCCCTGCGGCCACGGTGGCGGTGCTGGGGGAACTGACCCGGCACGAGATGCTGATCGACGCATTCAAGGCCCGTGCGCGTGGCGTATTGACCGAGGCGGAACTGGGTTTGCTGATCAACCTGTGGCGTGATGGTCGGTTGGGGCACCTGCAGGGCGATCGCGTGGTTGCGAAAAACCTTGAAGTGCTGGGCTGCCCGTTGCAGCAGATTGTGGTGTTGGACGTGCGAGACGAGTCTCTGGCACCGTTTTATACGTCCAGCCGGCGTGTACTGGTGTACATCCCTGGCGACCCGCAGGGCGCCTGGAGCGCTGCAGAAAACCTGGCGCGTTTTGCCCGCAAGGTGCTGAACGCCCGTCTGCGTGAAAAGCCCTACCAGCAATTCTTCGCCCGTTTCGTGCGCCGTCGTGACAGCCAGGGGTTCTTCGCCAAGTTGGCCACCCGCTTCTATCACGATATCCCGGCATGGGCCACCGCCGACCTGTACCCCCGCGCCTATCCGTTGCCCGGGCCGCTGTTCGAGAGCCTTGCGCTCGCCCGCATCGCGCAGATCCAATCCGATGCAGCCACATTGCTGCCGCCAGTCCAGCAACTGGACCGCGAACGCGAGCAGGCTCACGAGCAGCGCCTTGCGGCTGAGGGCTGGACATTGCTGGGGCTGGCCAGCCTGTGGGTGCCGGCCATCGGTGCTGTGCTGTTGGCTGTGACGGTGTGGAGCCTGTTGCAAGAGGCCTTCTATGCCCTGGACGCCTGGCATGAGGGTGAGGCCGAGCAGGCTTTGGAGCACCTCGACCACGTGGCCACCGACCTGGCACTGGTGGCGGCCGGCGCTGCCGGCGTGCACGTCGTACGCCAGGCCTGGAAGCGTTCCGCTTGGGTAGACAGCCTGGTCCAGGCCAACGTCCAGGGCGGCGGCGAGCGCTTGTGGGCGGGAGACCTGGCCCCGTTCCACAGCGAACAACCACCTAGGCATGCCGTCACCGATGCCCAAGGCGTCAGCCGCACCGACGAGCATGCCTGGATACGCATGGACGGGCAGGCGTACCGCGTGCAGCAACGCCCCACCGATGGGCAGTGGCAACTGCAGCCCCGTGATGGGTATGGTCCTTTGCTGCAACACAATGGGGCCGGTGCCTGGCGGCTGTGGAGCGAGTCGCCCATGGACTGGCAAGGTACACGCTACCTGTTCCGGCGCCTTGGCGGCCCGATGGCCGAACTGGACGACAGCGCTATCGACCACGTGCTGGCTATTCACGGCCTGGACGATGCACGGCTGCGAGCATTGCACCTGAGCGCGGATGCCTGTGCCCCCGGTCTGATCGATACAGCGCTACGGGCGGGGCTTGAGCAACGTGTGCGCAGCCTGGTTGCGCAGCTGCGTGCCGGTGGGCCTGTCGACGACCTTCAGTGGTTTGATGACGTGATTGCGCCCCCATTCGAGCAAGGGCGCACGCATGAACAGTTGGCAAACTGGGTGCACGCGCAACGGCGGCCATTGCTGCAGCGCTTGTACCAGGCGCTGCAGCAACCGGATGATGAAGGCTGCCGTGCGCTATGCCGTGTTTTCCCCCGCTTGTATGGCAGCGCTGCGCAAGCCTTGTTGCGCCGTGCCAGCCACGCAGACCTGGAGCGGCTGAGGCTGACGGGGCGTGTACCGCTGCAGTTGGCCGAGGCCGCACGGGTACGCTCGCTGCAGATACGCCTGGACCGGGCACTGGAAGCGCTGTACTTCGATACTCCCCAGAGCACTGATGTGGCACGGCTGGCGTTCGGTATGCTGCGTCACCTGGCAGGCGCCTCGGCAAGGATCCGCTGGCGGCTGTTCAGCAGCCAGGCGAGGGGTGCCCTGCTGGCTGATACTCAGTCGGGGCAGCGGGTGCTGGACGTGCTGTACGACGATGGCCTGTTCAGCGTGCTCGATGCACAAGGGCGGGTGCTGGCACCAGCGGGTGAGTTGTTCCAGGTCATGGCCAGCGTGTGCGACCAAGCAGACCTCGCTACCCTGCAGCTTGAAGCCCCATTCGCCGAGCACTTGCAAGCCCGGGTGCTGCGCCTGACCGAGGCCAACCGCACGACGTTGCCGGGCTTGCTGGGCAGCAGCGACCCTGGTGCCTGGCGGATGCCGGTTCGCCTGCCGGATGGCCGAGTTGGCTACCCGTTGAGCGGGCGCAGAAGCCGGCGCCCCAACCCCTATCACCGCAGGCTGCGGTTACTCTACCCAACCTATACCGATGGTCAGCTCGATGCCTGGCTGGCGCAGGCGCAAGAGGCGCCAGGGGGCGTGGAGGCACGCCTGAATCAAGTGGAGCAGGAGTTCGAGCTGATCAATGCTCAACTGCGTCTGTGGACCAGCCGCGGCTCCACACGGGCAGAACGGCAACGACGCCGTGAGCTTCGGCAGGCCTTGCAGAACTGCTGGCAGCATGTGCTTGATCAGGGCACCCATGGCAACGACCTGATCCAGGCTTACCGTTGGGACATGATTGGCATTCATACCGAAACCTTCCCGGAGCTGCCTGAACAGGCCAACTTCGACCATGTGTATTCGCTGACCCTGCGTGACGCTCACATCAACCAGCTACCCGAAAGTTTTCTGCGGGCATTTTCCAGTGTGCGGTCGCTGGAGATGCCCAACAACCGTCTGCCGCGGGTTCCACAGGCATTGCTGCAGATGGAAAACCTCTGGACACTCGACCTTTCTTGCAACCTCATCTGCCTGGACCCGGGCCAGGCGACCATCCTTGCCAGTTGCGCCAACCTGCGTTTTCTCGACCTGTCGCGCAACCCGCTGGGCAGGCCGTTCGCGGTCAATGGCCTGGTCCACCTGCACGAGCTGCGGTTGGCCGGTACCCAGCTGCGCAGCCTTCCTTACCTGTTGATGGAAAACACCTCGCTGAGGGTACTGGACCTGCGGGACAACCAGATCACCGAATTGCCCGAAGGGTTCTACGAGTCGCCCTTGTGGGTGCAGGGCGAGGTGCACCTCAGTGGCAACCCCTTGACCGACGCCGAGCGTGAGCGGCTGCAGGAGGCGCTGCAGTCCGCGGCCTCGCTGGACGATGCTCGCGCCTTGGCGTTGGCCCGCCTGCGCTGGATGGACGCCATCGGCATGGATCAGCGCACAGAACTGGGTGCATGTTGGGAGCCGCTGCAGGCAATGCAAGGCGCTGCGCAGTTTTTCAATTTGTTGCAGCGCCTGACAGACACCGCCGACTTCCAGAACCGCACCGGTGCGCGCTACCTGGCCTCTCGGGTACTGGCACTCTTGCAGGCCATGCGTGATTCAGCTGAACTGCGGGACGCGATGTTCAGCGATGCCGAGCAACTCACTTGCCAGGACAGCGTGGCCCTGCGGTTCAGCGACCTGGAACTGCGCCTGCTGGTATGGCGCGCCGAAGCCGGCGCGCAGGATGGCGACGAGCAGCAGATGCTGCTCCATTTGGGCAGGCAGTTGTGGCGCATGGATGAAGTGGACCACATCGCGATGGAAGATATGCAGATGCGCCAGCGCTCCGGTGCCGACCCTGATCTGATCGAAGTGGCGTTGGCCTATCGCCTGGCGTTGCGTGACGACCTGGACCTGCCCGTCAATACCCGTGGCATGACGTTCCGCGAAGTAGCCGGTGTTACCGAGCGGCACATCAGCCAGGCCCGCAGTCGGGTCCTGGGGGCCGAGAGCACGGAGCAACTGGCCACGTCGTTGCTGGGGCGGGAGTTCTGGTGTCGCCACCTGCGCAGTGCTTACCCTGAGCGGTTCGAGGCGTTGAATGCCCCATTTCATGAGCGCCTGGAGGCCATACAGGAAGCCCCAGGGCTCAGCGAGATGCAGCGCCTGGAGCAAACCGCCGTCATCGCTGACCAGCGCCAGGCAGCGGAGCGCACGCTGATGCTGGAGCTGACCCGGCATGCCCTGGATACGGCCGTCGATTGAGGTTGAAAGCGTGTCCTGCACCTGTGCGGGCAGGGCAACGACGTGGGTTTGGGCTATGCTCAGGTGCACGCGTTGGGGGCTTTTCCTGATCTGCAGGTGGTGGCTAGAAACGCCAGGTTACTTTTGCGCAGGCCCATTGCCAGCCCAGTTGGTTTAGGCTCCCGCGTCGGATCTTTCTCCAGGATCTGTAGTCTTTGGTTTATCGAGAGAATAAGGAGATGCGCATGCTCGTCCGGTCACTGACCCTCGCCACCCTGCTCGCCGTTGCCAGCCCGTTGTTCGCTGCAGACAGCGATGCACCGCTGGCCAAGGAACTGGGCAAGGCAAGGCCGTTGGTCATCATCGCCCCCAGCAGTGCCGACCCGACCCTGAGGGCGGTCAACAAGGCATTCGAAGACCCAGCGACCCAGGCGGCCTTCAAGGAACGGGGCCTGGTGTTGTTCAGCGTGGCTCAGATGATGGGCAAGCGTGACGACAAGAACCTCGAGCAGCAGACCACCATGGCCCTGATCCGCGAGTTGAAGCTCGGTGCCAGCAAAGGCACCAAGGTGATTCTGGTCGGCAAGGACGGCGAGCGGCACATGCTCAAGGATGATGACACCGGTGACGCGCTGGACCCGCAGGTGATTCTCAAGGCGGTGGACGATCTGCCCGCCACTGAAAAAGCCGTGAAGGCGCCAGAACCGGTAGCGGCGGCGCCGCAGGAGGGGGCCAAGGAAAGCAAGCCTGGCAAGCCAGCCAAACCTGCGAAGCCCGCCGCCCCGCCAAAACCCCTCGACGATTGAACCGCATCAAAGGGTTGCGCCGCAGCCCTTTGTTTCAGGCAAAGCTGGCGAAATGCGCTTGCATGCGCGCGGCGTCAGCTTGCTTTCCGCTGAACAGCTCGAATGCCTTCACCGCTTGGAATACGGCCATGTTGCTGCCATCGAGCGTGCGACAGCCAATGGCCCTCGCGGCGCGCAGCAATTCGGTTTCCAGCGGGAAGTAAATGATTTCTGCTACCCACAGGTCCGGGTGTAACAGCTCCACCTGCAATGGGGTGCCGGGCAGCTTGGCCATGCCGACCGGCGTGGTGTTGACCAAACCGTCTGCGTCCGCCAGGGCAGGGGCCAGGTCAGTACCCAATACCGCGCGCTCGGCGCCGAAATGGGCATTGAGGTTGTCGACGAGGGCCTGAGCCCGCGCAGCGTCCACTTCGAACAGCACCAATTGGCCAACGCCTTCGGCCAGCAGGGCGTGTGCCACCGCCGAGCCCGCACCGCCAGCCCCCAACTGCACCACCACCCGCCGTGATACGTCTGGCAGCCCCCGGCGCAGACCCTCGGCAAAGCCCAGGCAGTCGGTGTTGTGGCCCACGCGTTTGCCATCCTTGAACACAACGGTGTTGACCGCGCCGATGCCCCTGGCTTCCTCGGACAGCTCATCCAGCAGCGGAAGAATCGACTGTTTGAAGGGGTAGGTGATGTTCAAGCCGGTAAAGCCGGTGTGCTGCGCACCGTCGAGCAAGCTGGGCAGGGCGCTGTCATCCAGCTGCAGCTGGTCAGCATCAATCAGGCGATACAGGTAACGCAAGGCTTGGGCATCCCCCTCGTGCTCGTGCAGCGCCGGGGTGCGCGACAGTTGGATGCCACGGCCGATGAGGCCGGCAAGGATTGCCTGCTGGCTCATGCCGCACGCTCCTGCAACAGCGCGCCGAAATGACTGATGGCCATGCGATAGCCATGGCTGCCCAGGCCGCAGATGACCCCGACGGCGATGGATGAAATGAACGACAGGTGCCTGAACGGCTCACGCTTGTGCACATTGGACAGGTGCACCTCGATCACCGGCACTTCGCTGGCGACCAGGGCATCGCGGATGGCCACGGAGGTGTGTGTCCAGGCGCCAGGGTTGATGACGATGCCGGCGCAGCGGCCACGGGCGGCATGTATCCAGTCGATCAGCTCGCCTTCGTGGTTGGTCTGGCGGAACTCGATGTCCAGGTTCAATGATTGGGCAGTGTCAGCACAGCCCTGCGCCAGGTCGGCCAGTGTCTCGTAGCCGTACTGGGAGGGTTCGCGGGTACCCAGCATGTTCAGGTTGGGGCCGTTGAGCACAAGAATAAGGGGCTTCATGTGGAGTATCGCTTTGTTGTTGTTGAATGCCCCCAGTTTTGTACCAGCCGGTTAATTTAGTCAATTGCACCCAGCGCTGGCCTGGCGAAAGTGTGCGATTAACGAACCAGGGCCGCACTGCGGCCCCTCGCCTCAAACCGCAGGACGCGCGCCGCTGCTTGCCGGGTCGGTCGTCACTTCGTCATGCAGCGAAATGCGCGAGGTTTCCGGCAGTGCCAGCCCGCCAATCAAGGCCACCAACGCGATCGCCACCAGGTAGAAGGCCGGCGCCAGGCTGCTGCCGGTCTGCCCGATCAGCCACGTCGCCACCAGGGGAGCGGTGCCGCCGAACAGGGTGTAGGCCACATTGTAGGTGATGGCCGACGCGGTATACCGGGTGCGGGTAGGGAAGCTCTCGGACAGCAGCGCTGCCGTGACCACGCCGCTGCACAGGGCGCCCACCGCCAACAGGATCACCCCCAGCAGTGCCCCGGGCATGGAACCGGAGCTCGCCAGCCAATAGGCCGGGAACACGCAGGCCATCACCCACAGGCAGGTAAAGCCAATGGTCTTGCGCCGCCCCACACGGTCGGAAAATGCCCCTGCCAGCGGACACCCCACCGCGGCGAAGATCAGCGCCACCGTGGTGACCAGCAGCGACTGGGCGCGGGTCAGGTTGCCCACCAGTTGCAGGTAGGTGGCGAAGTACGTGGTGAACATGTAGAACGACAGCGCGGTCAGGGAGATGAACGCACCCAGGTTGCGGATGGTGCGGCCATGGTGGCGCAAGGTGTCCTTGAGCGGTGAGTGTTCGTGGACCTTGCCCTGGGCAAGCGCCTCGCGGAACGCCGGGGTTTCTTCCATGCGCCAGCGCAGGTACAGGCCCACCAGGCCCAACGGGGCGGCGATCAGAAAGGGGACACGCCAGCCCCAGGCGCTCATGGCTTCGGCAGACAAGCTGGCCTCCAGGCCATAGGCGATCACAGCGGCGCAGGCAAAGGCGGAGAAGGTGGACACCGGTACGAAGCTGCCATAGAACGCACGCTTGTCGTCAGGCGCATGCTCCATCAGGTAGGCGCAGGCACCGGCATACTCGCCACCGGCAGAAAACCCTTGCAGGCAGCGCGCCAGGGTAAGCAGCGCCGGCGCCGCCAGGCCGATGCTGGCGTAGGTGGGCAGCAGGCCGATGAGCGTCGTGGAGCCCGCCATCAGCAGGATGGTCAACGACAGGATGCGCTTGCGCCCAAGGCGGTCGCCCAGCGCGCCGAACACGATACCGCCCAGCGGGCGCAGGGCAAAGGCCACCGCAAACACGGCGAACGTCTTGAGCAAGGCCACGCTGGCATCTTCGCTGGCAAAGAACTGGCTGGCGATCAGGGTGGCGAGAAAGCCATACACCGCAAAATCGAACCATTCGACGAAGTTGCCGATGGCGGAAGCGGCGATGACGCGACGCAGGGTGGCGGGGGATACCTCATGAGTTGCGGACATGCGGGTGCTCTCCGGTTTCCATTGGCAGTCATGAAGAACGTGGGGCGATCGGGCCGCCCCATCATTTTTATGTGTCTGCCAGTAGATCGCCGTTGCCCACAGGCCGCTTTGTCGAGGGCGACCTTCGGATACCTGATACGACCGCAGGTGCGGCGGCCTGCCAGGAGGTCAGGCGTGAACCATCCGGTTGCGCCCCTGTTGCTTGGCCTGGTACAGCGCACGGTCAGCCGCACCTAGCGCGTCGGCAGGCTCATTGCCACCCTTGGCATCCCAACGCGCTACGCCCAGTGACACCGTCACCGCGCCTACCGGTTCCACGGGAGTATCCTGCACCGTCAGCCTCAGGCGCTCGGCCACGTTGGCCGCTACCTCCAGGCCTGCGCCTGGCAACAGCATGAGGAATTCCTCGCCGCCGGTACGGCACAGCAGGTCACCCTCGCGGCAGCAGCCGCGCATAAGCTCTGCCAGGCGCCGCAGCACCTGGTCACCCACCTCATGGCCATGGTTGTCGTTGACCCGTTTGAAATGGTCGATGTCCAGCACGATGGCCGAAAACGATCGGCCATCGGCCTGCAGCAGTGCCAGGCTGAACTCCAGGCCGCGACGGTTGACAAGGCCTGTGAGCGGGTCGGTCTGGGCGTCGCGGTTGAGCCGGCCAATGCGTTCCTGCAGCAGGTTCAGCCCGAACAGCAGGGCGCGCTTGAGCTCGGCCGCCTCGAAGTACCAGGCAGGCACCCGGCGCAGGCGCTCGGCGGTTTCCGGGCTGTCCATGGTGCGTGCCCCGGCAGCCAGTTGCCACAACGGCTGTGCGATGATCAGGGCCAGCCACCACAGCAGCAGGAAGCCCACCAGGGCCAACGGCGCCGATGTACCCACCACGTTGAGGATGAGGTCCCCCAGTGGTGTCAGTGTGCGTGTCAGGGGCTGCTGGGCCACCACGCCCCAGCCGGCACTTGGCACGGTGGCGAAACCTGCCAGCATCTCCACCCCCTGGCTGTTGCTCAGTTGGCGGGTGCCGTTGCGCAAGGTGCCCAGCTGGTTGATCAGCGGGTTGCTCTGCACCACTGTGCCAACCCGCTGCGGGTTGGGGTGGTACAGCAGGCGGCGCTGGCTGTCGACCACGTACAGGTAGGAGCCGTCCTTGTAAAAGTGCTCGCCCAGCAAGCTGTTGAGGATGTTGCGCTCGTGCAGGTAGAGGCTTCCCGCCACGTAGCCCAGGTAACGCCCATCGGCGTCGAAGATCGGTTGTGACAATGTCACGACCAGGTTGTTGGCTGCCGAGACATAGGGGGTGGAAACCAGCGGGCGGCGTTCGTGCAGGGCTTCTTCTACGCCGGGGGACTGCATGCGCCCGCCCATCAGGTGTCGCAGGTGTGCGGGCGATACCGACAGCAGTACACCGTTCGCGTCGATCACGAAGGTAGAGTTGAAGGCCATGCTCTGGCCCAGCACCCGGTCGGTTTCGGCCCGTAGCGCAGCGCTGTCGGCCAGTTGCTGGCGCTGTACGCCGGCGCTGAATGCCAGTTGCTGCAGTGCGTTGCGGATATAGGTTTCAGTGATGGCTGCCAGCTTTGCTGCATAGACCCGGTTGGCTTCCAGGGCGTGGTCGATCAGCAACTGGCGCTGCACCCGGTAGCTGGCGAAATAGCTGGCGCACAGCATCACCAGCGCGGTAAGGGCGCAAAGCACCAGAATAAGTGTGCGCAGATCGAGCCGCATTCCTTGCTTGGCGTTTGGCAATCCTGACCTCGAAGGCGAACAGATGCGGCAAAAAGGGCGATAACCCTACAGGTTATCGGTGCTTTGGGGAACTGCTTGACGTCAAGATGGCCACCATCGGGTGCGTTGGGGCGCTAAGCGCCCCAATTAGCGCTTCCGGGCCTATTATCCAGCAGGGCTGGCGTTGTCCAGCTTCCGCAGTTCGTCTTCCACCTGCTGCATGCGTTGTTTGGCCAAGGCTTGCACGTTGGGGTCCCCAGCGGTGTCGCGCATCAGCGACGTGAGTTTTTCGCTCAGGCGCCGGCCGTTTTCCGAGTCCTCGAGAGCCCGTGCCTTGGCCGGGTCCTGCAGCGCCGTGACGATCGTGTCGAACTCTGCATCGCTGAAGTTTTTCTCGCTGTAAAGCCGAAACAGGTCCTGGCGCTGGTCCTCGACCGTGAGGTGTTTGCGCAGCACCTGCTCGATGCTTGCCTGTGTCAACCGGGGGTGGGTGCGCCCGAGCAGGCCAGCCATGCGCTCGATGTTATGGGTATAGGCCTCCTGCAGCGGCAGCCGCGCGAGGATCTGCTCTTCTCGGGTGGGTTTCTGATCGCAGGCGGTAACGGCGAGGGCCAGCAGCAGGGGCAACAGCAACTTGTTGAGGCAAGGCATGGCGTGGCCTGGTTGGGCTGTGAGGCTGGCGATTATAACGGTGTCTGCGCAACGCCGACGAGCCTTGTCGTTTGCCATGGCCGCGCGGCTGGGGTAGAACCTGGCCTCCATTGCCCGGTGGCTGCCCCATGCCCGACCTGATCCTGCAACCTGTTCCACGCGACGCCATTGATGAAGTGGTGGCGTTCGTTGACGCGGCCCGCCGCGAATTGTTCCCGATGCTCGCCGGCACGCCCTTGCCCCATGATCTGGCGCACTTCGCCAGCACGTACCTGGACGGCGCTGGCTGTTTTCTGGAGGCGCGGGACGGCGGGCGCCTGGTGGCCGTGGTTGGCTACCTGCCCTACGATCACCGCTTTGCCCAGCTCTGCTACCGCGCCCAGCAGGTGGTCGAGGTGGTGCGGCTGTTCGTCTTGCCGGCCTACCGCAGGCACGGCCTGGCAGCAGCGCTGTTCGCCAGGTTGCGTCTGCAGGCCCAGGCGCAAGGGGTAAACTGCCTGTACCTGCACACCCATCCATTTCTGCCGGGCGCCATCCGCTTCTGGGAGCGCCAGGGTTTCAGCGTGGTGGACGTTGAACAAGACCCGGTGTGGCAGACCACCCACATGCAGCTGCCCCTGCGCTGAACCTACGGAATTGCCCTACACAAGCCTGGCGGTAGTGATCCACGCGTTCATTTCCTTGCCTGCCAGGCCGTGCTTACCCTCCCAGGACATGGATTTTTCATCGCTGCAGAGGGAGAAGGACGATGCCGCACATGGCCCTGTACAAGCTCAAGTTGCTGGACGAATTCGAAGCACGCCTGGAGGGGTGGACCTCCGATGATTTTGAAAACAGGCTGATGGACCTGTGGCGCGGTGCCACCCGGCAGGATGCCCGGAGCCTGATCAATGCGGCGCATCGGGAAGGGCGCTGGCCCAACACGGTCAGGCAGTACCTGCAAACCCGCGTGAGGGCTGCTGGCCATGTCGATGCGGAGCTCGAAGCCGCGTTCGCCGACCTGGCGTACAGCCAGCCACCCCTGTCATAACCCCCCGGACAACGGCCATTCCACCGCCAGCCGAAGCTGGTCGACATCCAGCTCGGCTTGCGCCTGGTTACCCCGGTGCACGTTGTGCCGGACCGAGAAGGTGACGCCCTTGGCCCGGCCGCCCTGCACTACATAGCGGGCCTCAAGGTCACGCTCCCAGTGCTTGCCGCCCTTGCCGTAGCCCAGATAGGCATAGCCACCTGCCGGGTCTACCCCGGTGCCGTCGATACCGAAGCCGTGTACGTACAGGGCCGTCAGCGCCAGGCCCGGGATGCCGTAGGCACCCATGTCCAGGTCGTAGCGCGCCTGCCAGGACTTTTCGTTTGGCCCGTTGAAATCGGACATCTGCACCGCATTGGCGATGTAGATGGCGCCCCGCGAGACGTAGTCGAACGGTGTGTCCCCATGCACCTGCTGCCAGCCCAGGCTGAAGCCGTGAGGCCCCTGGTCGTAGCGCGAAACCAGGCTCCAGGTGGTGTTGTCGATACGCCCCGACAGTGCCTTGCCGGTGTCGGTGGTGCGGTACAGGTTAAGGTCCAGGCTGACACCGCGCTGCTCGTCCAGGGCATGGCTCAGGGTGCTGCCCAGGTAGTGCTGGTTCCAGGTGTCTTCATACCGCGACGTGTACAGGCTGGCGCTGAAGGCAGGGCTGGCTGACCAGATGGCGCCGGCCAGGTCGACCTGGTTACCCTGGCGGCCATTGGAGTAATTGACTGCAAAGCCCCGGCCATGACTGGAGGCATTGCGGTCGGCGTTTTCGGTGAAATGCCCGGCCACCAGCCTGAGCGCCTCCAGTTCCTCACTGGCCAGAAAGAACCCGGTAAAGGTTTCCGGGAGCAGACGGCTGTCGGAGGCACTGAACACCGGCGTTTTCACCCGCTGCTCGCCGTAGGTGAGCACGGTGTTGGCGATGCGCAGCTTCACGGCGGCGCCTGCGCGGCTGTAATCAGATTGCGGGTGCCCGTCGTTGTCCACGGCCAGCAGGCGCGCTTTGCCCGCCCGGCCGCCGCCGCTGTCCAGCTTGACGCCCAGGTAAGCGTGGGCATCCACGCCCACCCCCACCAGCCCCTGGGTGAAACCAGACTGGAAGGTACCCATCAGGCCGTAGCCCCATTCTTCCGCCTTGCCGTTACGCTCGTTGCGCGGCTTGTAGGCATTGCGCGCGGCACCGTTGCGCCCGCCATGCTTGAAATCGCGCAGGTCGTAAACACTGCGGTTGAGCACGCTCCAGCTGGCGTCCTGGACAAAACCCTGGCTGTGGGATTGGGCATTCTCGGCCTGAGCCCAGGGGGCTATCGCCACCAATGGCAGCGCCATTGACAACCTTCTCACTGGCCGGCCACCAGCTGTTGCAGTTGCGCCCCGAAGCGCGCCTTGGCCCTCGCCGGCAGGCTTGCCGGCACCGCGGCCTCGGTCACGTCACCGACCTGGATGAGCATGACCATGCCCATTGCCAGGTGCGGAATGCATTGCACGCCGTACAAGCCCGGCACGGTAAAGCGCTGCTCGAAGACCTGGTTGAGCTTGCTCTTGAAAGCCGTAGCGCCCTCTGGCATCAAACCCGGCACGCTGGCCGCGTTGTGCCCGCTCTGGGTGGGTACGAAACGCACCGTGTCGCCCGGTGCAATGCGCAGGTGATCAGGTTCATAGACCATCGCCCCCGCCTCACCGCGGTTGAGCATTTTTACTTCGTGAACCTCGGCCAGTGCTGCGGGGGCGAGCAGGGCGCTGGCGAGCAGCAAGGCAACAGGGCGCAACGACATGGGCAGAACTTCCTGGTTCAAGGGGCGCGAAAGCGCAGGATGCGCGCGCCGTCGTGGGGGTCGGTGAGGTAGTGGGCCTGCACACCGAAGGTGTCGAGCAGGCGCTGGGGCGTGAGCACCTCCAACGGCTTGCCCAAGGCAACCAGGCGGCCTTTGTCGAGCACCGCCACGCGGTGGCAGGTGAGGGCCTGGTTGAGGTCATGCAGGGCCACCACGGTGGTGACCTGCAAGGCTTGCACCTGGTGCAACAGGCTTAGCTGGTGCTGGATATCCAGGTGGTTGGTGGGCTCGTCCAGCAGCAGCAGGCGCGGCTGTTGGGCCAGGGCTCGGGCGATGTGTACGCGCTGGCGTTCACCACCAGACAACGCGCCCCACAGCCGGCCGCGCAGGTGCAGGGCATCCACGTCGGCCAACGCCTGTTCGACGATGGCACGGTCGTTTGCGCAGAACGGTGCAAGCGCCGACAACCATGGCGTGCGGCCCAGGGCAACGGCATCGAACACGCGGATCGCATCAAGCGTGTCAGCCTGTTGCTCCACCAATGCCAGGGCCTGGGCGATCTGGCGCCTGGCCACCTGTGCCAACGGTTGGCCCATCAGCTGTACGCTGCCGCGGGTGGGCTTGCGCAGCCCGGCCAGCAGCTTGAGCAGCGAGGACTTGCCGGAGCCGTTGGGCCCGACGATAGCCAGGGTCTCGCCGGCGTGCACGGTCAGGTCGAGGGCGTCCAGTACGGTGTTGCCGGCCAGGTCCAGCCCCAGGCCCTGGCAGCTCAGCGGTGCGATGTGCGCGGGGGCCATGGCTGTCACGAGTGCCCCCGTCTTGCGACCAGGATCAGCGCGAACACCGGCGCGCCGATCAGCGCAGTCACCACCCCCACGGGGATGACCTGCCCGGCAATCAACGTGCGCGAAAGAATGTCGGCCGCTACCAGGAACAATGCGCCGCCCAGTGCGCTGGCGGGCAGCAGGCGCCCGTGACCGGGGCCCAACAGCAAACGCAGGGCATGGGGGATGACCAGGCCGACGAAACCGATGGCGCCCACGATCGATACCATCACCGCCGTTACCAGTGCCGCGCAGCTGATCAGCAGCAACTGCGTGCGCCGCACCGGAATGCCCAGTGAAGCCGCAGAATCGGCGCCGAAGGTGAATGCATCCAGCGCCCGGCGGTGCCACAGGCATACCAGCAAACCCAGCACTGCGACCGGTACCGCCAGCCACACTGACGGCCATCGCACACCGCTCAGGTTACCCAGCAACCAGAACAGAATGCCCCGCGCCTGCTCGGCGGTGGCCGACTTGGTGATGAGGAAGGCGGTGAGGGCGTTGAACAGCTGCGAGCCGGCAATGCCCGCCAGAATGACCTGGGCGTTGTTGCCGGCCGGGCTGGCGGCCCGGGCCAGTACCAGCACCAGGCCGAATGCCGCCAGAGCGCCGATGAACGCCCCTGCCGACATGCTCAACGCCATGCTGCCCAGGCCCAGCAAGCCGACCAGCACTGCGCCGGTGGAGGCACCTGCCGACAGGCCCAGCAGGTAGGGCTCGGCCAACGGGTTGCGCAACAGGGCCTGGAGAATCACCCCGCAGGTCGCCAGGCCAGCGCCGCAGGCTGCAGCCACCAGGGTACGGGTCAGGCGGTAGTTCCAGACAATGCCGGCATCAATCGGGTCCACCGCGTAGCCCGCCTGCCACAGGTGGTTGGCCAGCACCTGGCCAACCAGGCTGGGCGACAGGTTGCTTTCACCAATGGCGGTGCCTGCCAGCAAGGCAGTCAGCAGGGCGGCCACGGCCGCCACGACGGTGAGGGGCAGGCGGCTGGTCACTGGGCTGCGTGACCGCTGGCGAACGCCGTTGCCAAGGTTTGCAGGCCACGGAACAGGCGGATGCCGGCTTGCATGGCCTCAGCATCCAGCACGATGATGCGCCCGTTTTTCACCGCATCCATGTTGCGGGTGACCGGGTCGTTACGCAGGAATTCGAGTTTTTTCTGGTAATCGTCTGCCGGGAAGCGGCGGCGGTCCATGCGTGCGACGATCAACCAGGTCGGGTTGGCCTTGGCCAGGGTTTCCCAGCCTACGGTCGGCCATTCCTCAGTGGATTCGACCACGTTGCGTACCCCCAGGGTGCGCAGCATGAAGTCGGCCACGCCCTGGCGACCGGCCACGTAGGGGTCGATGTCCAGGTCGGCGCTTGAGAACCAGAACAGCGCCGAGGTCTGCGACAGGTCCTTGCCCGCCAGTTGCCCCAGGGCGCTGTTCAGCCGGCCTTTCAACTCGGCGTTCAGGGCAGTGCCGCGTTCTTGCACATCGAAGATTTCGGCCAGCTGGCTGACGGTCTTGTAGATGCTGTCTACCTGAAAGGCCTGCAGGCGCGTGCCATCGGCCCCCACCAGGTTGTCCTTGCCTTCACAGTCCGACGGCATCACGTAGGTCGGTATGCGCAACTCGTCGAACTGTTCCCGGGTACCCACCACACCCTGGGCGCCGATCATCCATTCGAACTGGGTAGCCACCAGTTGCGGGCGCTTGCCCACCACGGCTTCGAAGCTGGGGTCGTTGTCGGCCAGGCGCGGTACCTTGGCGTTCTGCGCCTGGTACTCAGGCAGCACGTCGTTGAACCACAGCGAGGTGCCCACCAGCTTGTCGCCCAGCCCCAGTGCATAGAGCATCTCGCTGCCGGCCTGGCCGATGGTCACGGCCCGCTGCGGCGCGTGGTCGAAGGTCTGCGGCTTGCCACAGTTGTCGAGGGTCAGCGGGTAGTGGGTAGCGGCAGCCTGGGCCAGGCCGGCGAAGCCTAGGCCGACGAGCAGGGTGGCAATACGGGGCAGCATGCGGGGCGATCTCCTATCGGGCAGTTCACGGAAGGAACGTGCGGGCAGGCATCGCCGAGCCCCTGCCGGTAGCAGAAGGCAAAACGCAAAGCCCATCCCGGACACCCCGCCGGTTGGTGGTATAGGTGCCGGCAGGTCTCCTGACTGGTGCGTCATGGCCTGGCTCCGACCTTCCCGGGTGTGTGACCCAGTGGCATGCAGGGAGCAGGCTCGGCACTTACAGTTGCGGGGGCAGTTCCGTTTGGCCCTGTGGAACGGGGCCTGGGATTCCCTATTGATTCCGTGATGGAAACCGGCGGCACGCATGGTAGACCATCACGCCGCCGGGTGAAACGCTTTTAGAAGTACTTCAGCCAGGCAATGTCCCGCCTGCGCGCCTTCAGGCGGGCGAACCCGCGGGTGGGCAGGTACAGCGACAGGGCCAGCAATGCCGCCCCCACCCATACGGCGCCGATGCTGTCGAAGCCGAAGTACGCGCCTTGATTCAGGCCAAGCACAGCGACCGCTGCCAGGTACAGCACCTTGAGCACGTACAGGTGCAGCAGGTAGAAGAACATCGGCGCCGCCCCCAGCACGGCCAGCGCAGCGACCCAGCGGGCCTGGCCGGCGCGCTCGAAGCCGCGCAGCAGCAACAGGCCGGTGCCCAGCGTCAAGGCCAGGAACAACAGCGACGGGGGGTATTTGGTGATGTTGAACAGGCTCATGAGGGTTTGCACAACATTCGGGTAGGCCGCCCAGGGTGCTTCGCCATAGCCGTTGAGCAGGCGCAGCAACACAAAGCCCAGCAACGTGCCTGCGCCTGCCAGCAGCAGGCGTTGCTGACGCTGCGCAGGTTGGCTGGCACGGCCAAACCAAGGCCCAAGGCCGTAGCCAAGGGCGATCACGCCTACCCACGGCAACACCGGGTAGGAGGTGCGCAGGCGCAGGTGCTCCGACACCTCCAGCCAGCCACGGTCATGCAGGATCGCCCAAGGCACATGCAGAGCGGACCCTGCATCGAAGTGCACGCCGTCCAGCAGGTTGTGCCCGGCAATGATGAGCGCGCCCAGCGCCAGCAAAGCGGCCCGTGGCAGCCATACCAGCAGCGACAGGCCGATCATGCTGATGCCTATGGCCCAGATCACCTGCAAGTAGATGACCGTGGGCGGCAGCTGGAATGTCCAGGCGAAGTTGACCAGCGTGAACTCCAGCACCACCAGAAACAGCCCGCGCTTGAACAAAAAGGCCGCGACATCGGCACGGCCTTGGTGCTTCTCGCCGTACAGCCAGGCAGACAGCCCGGTGAGCAGGACGAACACCGGGGCGCACAGGTGGGCGAGGGTGCGGCTGACGAACAACGCGGGCTCGGTGGTGTCGATGGCCATCGGGTCGCTGACCTGTTTGTGCAGGAAGAACGTTTCGCGCACATGGTCCAGAAGCATGAACAGCATCACCAGCCCGCGCAGGGCATCGATGCTTTGCAGGCGCTGGGTGAGCAGGGTGGGAGTGGCGTTTGCGCTTGTCATGAAATTTCGCTGGCGAGGTGAGTGTGTCAAATGAAACGTTATCTTATAACTAATATCTGCCATCACGGTAGGCATTTCTGCCGGCCGTGGTATGGGTGGAGTGCGCCGCCGCATGGCGACGGCGGGTTTGTCAGAAGCGGTAGTCCACCGTGGCGAACAACGACCGGGGCGTGCCCATCAGCCACTGCTCGCCACTGAATGCCGACACCACGTACTGGCGGTCGAACAGGTTGTTCAACTGCAGCCCCAGCCGCACATCCGGCTGTACCTGCCAGGCAATGTTGGCATCGACTACGGTGTAGCCCGGGGCGCTCTGGGTGTTGGCGTTGTTGGCATAGCGTTCATCCACAAAGCGCGCCCCGATGCCGGCCTGTACCTGCTGGCCCAGGCCTTTGCTCAGCCACAGGTTGGCGGTGCGCCTGGGCACGTTGACCGGGCGGTTGCCCGAGCGGTCCAGGTTCACCCCACCGACGTTTTCGTCGAACTGGTCATAGCGCGCCCGCAGCAACGCGGCGTTGGCCGACACCTGCCATTGGTGCGCCAGCGCTAGTTCCAGGGTGGCTTCCAACCCGTCGGAGGTCTGCTGGCCTGCCTGCTGTTGTTCGTGGGTGAGCGGGTCATCCACCAGCAGCTTCTTCTTGACGATGTGGTAGGCCGCCAACGTCCATTCGCCCTGGCCGTTCCAGAACCGTTGCTTCAACCCCACCTCGGCCTGCCGGGCTTCGGTGAGGGCGTAGTGCATCTGCGAAGGGCGCAGGCTGATCAGGTTGTCGACGCCGTCCTGGCTGGTGGAATACTGGCCATATACCGCTACCTCCTCGCTGAGTGCATACACCAGCCCCGCGCGCCAGTTGCCGCCCTGCAAGCTGCGGTCGCTACGGCTGCCATCCACCAGGTTGTTCCGGTCAATGTGGTTCTGATCCCGCCTCAGGCCAGTCACCAGTGCCAGCTTGTCGGTCAGTTGCAGGCGGTTCTCGGCAAACAGGGCAACGGTGTGTGTGGTCGAAAGGGTCTGTGGCCGCAACGGCGATGCACTCTGGAACGGCCCTGGGCGGGGCTGCCACGGGTCGATGTAATCACCGCCGATATCGTCATAGGGCGCGTTGCTGTCCACATTGAACCGGACCTTGTTGTACTCGGCGCCGATCACCGTCTTGCTCGGCAGGCCAAACAAGGCGTGATCGAAATCGAAGGTCTGGCGGTCGCCGAACTGTTCCTGGTTGTGGCGGATCTGCAGGAAGCTGCCACGCAGCAACTGGCCTTGCTCGGGGGCCCAGCGGTAGTCCTCGGCGTTGCGCCACTGGCGACGGCTGTTGATGTAGTACAGCTGGTTGCTGGCGCCGACATGATCGTTCAGCGACCACTCGCTGGTCAGCCGCGTCCATTGGTCCACGTAGTGCTGCTGGTCATTCTGCACGTTGTAGTTCTTGCTGCGCAGGCTGCTGCGGTAGTGGCCGTCGATCAGCGGCGTGCCGTAGTAATTGGCTGGCCTGGCGTCACCGCGGTCGTGGGCGAGGGTGAAGCTGAGGTCTTCACTGGCGTCGAAGCGCAGCGCCATGCTCAGGGCCTGGCTACGGGAGGGGGTGCGGTCGACCCAACCGTTGCCTGCTTGCTGGTTCAGGTTCAGCCGGTAGCTCAGGCGTTCGCTCAGGCTGCCACCGCTGTCCAGGCCCACTTGTTGGCGATCCCAGGAGCCATACCCCACACGCAGGTGGTTGCGCACCTCGCCGGCAAGGGGTTTCTTGGGAATCACGTTGACCACCGCGCCGGTCGCCCCTTCGCCGTGCAGCACGGATGCCGGGCCGCGGATCACCTCGATGCGCTCGACCATCCACGGGTCCACCGGGAAGGTCTGGGTGCCCGCCCCGGTGTACAGGCGTGCGCCGTCGAACAAGGTCATGACCGAGCCGTGGCCGGTGAAACCACGGGCAGACAGCCCCGTGCCGCCATCGCCTGGTGAGCCGATGAAGGTGATGCCGGGCGAGCGCGTGACGGCCTCCTGCACGGTGGCATTGTTGCGCTGTTGGATCTCGGCGGTGCCAAGGGTGCTGGTACTGGCCGGGGTTTCCAGCGGGCTGAGGCCAAGGCGCGACCCTGCCTGGCTGGGCGTTGCCAGGTTGGCGGCCGCGCTGTCATAGGCACCTGTGACCGCCGTGGAGGGCAGGGCCAGGGCCGCTGCCGGGAGCGTGTCGGCCTGGGCCGGCACGGCGACGGCCAGGCAGGCCGCCAAGGGGTGTAGCTTGAAAGTACGGGACATGTCGTTCCACTGCTGCAGGAAAGAAGGAATCCCGGTGGAATACACGCAAAGGCGCACCTGGCACGCAGACGCGCGCAGGCACTGGCCTGCGCCCGCCCACCGCGGGTTGCCATAAGGAGCTTCAGGCCGGTCTCCGGGCTTGCGAGGGGCAAGAACCTTTCACCTTCCCATGCAGGTGCACAGTGGTGTGTCGAAAGGTTCGCTCGCTTACCGTTGCGGGGGCAGCGCCGGACTTGTCGTGGATACACGACGCACCGGCTTCCCGTTTCACCCTGCGCACGGCGGCGCAGGACACCTGAAACTGGCGCGCATCTGACCATTGAACAGCGCGGGCGTCAAATGCGCGGGTTGTGGGCCTTCAGAGGGCCTTTGAACGGCGTTCGCGTTTCAGGTGTTTTTATTTCGAACTTTTCTGAACAGGCAGCGCTCGAAGCGCTCGTGCACAACCCGTCAATACGTCATGGAGACTATTCGCATGTCTGCTCGTAACCTGCTGCGCCACACCTGCCTGCTCGCCTTGGTCGCTGCCCCGCTGGCTGCCACCGCAGCGCCAAGCACGGACCCGCTGTTCACCCTGGGCCTGCTGGGCTCCTACGACAAGTTCAAGTTCGAAGGCGGCAGCGAAACCGACAAGGATCACATGGGCCAGGGCGGTGTATTTGCCACCTTCGGCAACAAGATGACTGCCGAATCCGGCTTCATCTACCAGATCGGCGCAGAGGCCAAGTACGGCAAGAAGAACGACAACAAGCTCAAGGAAGCTCAGGCTGATCTGGACCTTGGCTGGCGTGCGGCGCTGGACGCGCGCAACTTCGTCGACGTGACCGTCGGCGGCGGCTACAGCTGGTCGCGCTACGAACCTGAGATCAACGACCTGGACACCAAGCTCACCCTCAAGTCGCCGTTCGCCAAGGCCGCGCTGGGCTACAACCACCAGTTCGACGCCTCGACCCTGCGCGTGGAAGTGGGCGCCCGTCACACCCTGGACGGCCGCGCACGGCTGAAAGTGGATGACTTCGGCAGCGACACGGTTGACCTGAAGGACCGCACCAACCCCTATGCTGAAGTCACGATGCTGATGAACCAGCAGGGCGCCATGCCGGTGCAGGCCGGTGTGTACTACACCCGCACCGAGTACAAGCTGGACGATAACTCGCCGGTTGCCGACAACACCAAGCTCAAGCGTGACGAGTTCGGTGTAAAAGTGGGCCTGGCCTTCTAACCCAGGTGCCCGGCCCCGCTGAACGTTGCGGGGCCGGCGCGGCTGGCGGTGCTACCGGCCGCGTCTGCGTGACACCCGCGCCTCGATGTTCTTGCGCCCGATCAGCAGGGGCGGGGTTTCCACCACTGGCTCATCGGCCAGCCACTTGTACATCACCAGGCAGTCCACCAGCCCCAGGTGGGCATGGCGATAAGCCTTGGGCAAGCGGCCTACCGTTTCGAAACCCAGCTTGTGCCACAGGGCAACGGCCACCTCGTTGCTGGCGACCACCGAGTTGAACTGCAGGGCCAGAAAGCCCTCCTGGCGCGCCAGTTTCTGCGAATGCTCGCACATGGTACGCGCCACTCCGCGGCCACGCGTCTGCGGCGTGACCACATAGCCGCAGTTGCCCACGTGCGCCCCGGGCCCTGCGGCGTTTGCCTTGAGGTAGTACGAGCCCAGCAGTTCTCCGTTTTCCTCTGCCACCCAGGTATGCAGGGGCAGCTCCAGCCATAAGTGGCGGCCTTGCTCGGGGCTCATGTGCGGGTCAAGCGCATAGGTTTCCCGGGCCCGCACCGTGGCCTGCAGGGTGGGCCAGAAGCGCTCGAAGTCGTCTGCGGTCATCGGGCGGATATGGATCATGCGGTTACTCCAAACGGCCTTCAGATGTAGATGAACACCAGCACCACCGCGGCGACCACAGCCCATTTTTCAAGGTAGTAGCGCGTGCGGTTACGCTTTTTCAGCGCCTTGCCGCGCTCGCGGATCTTGTAGATGCGGGTGAACAGGCGGTTGATGCCACCGGTCTTGTCACCGGCATCGTTCGGCGCGGCGGCCGCTGCCATCACATTGCGGCTGAACCAGCGGTTGAACGCAGTAGCCCAGCGGTACTTGAGGGGGCGCTCGACGTCGCAGAACAGGATGATGCGGTTGTGCTCGGTGGTGTTGGCGGCGTAATGGATATAGGTTTCATCGAAGACCACACCCTGGCCATCGCGCCAAGAGTACTTCTGGCCGTCCACGTCGATGTAGCAGCCGTCATCGTTGGGCGTGTCCAGGCCAAGGTGGTAGCGGTACGAGCCTGCATACGGGTCGCGATGGCGCACAAGCTTGGCGCCTGGCGGCAGGGTGGCGAACATCGCGGCCTTGACCGTGCCGATGCCTTGCAGCAGTTCAGTGGTGCGAGGGCACAGGGTCATTGCCGACGGGTGGCTCTCGCCGTACCACTTAAGGTAGAAGCGCTTCCAGCCGGTCTTGAAGAACGAATTGAAGCCCACGTCATCGTAGTTGTCAGACTTCTTGATCTCGCCAACCTGCAGCAACTGCTGGGCTTCCTCGCGGATCTCCTGCCAGTGGTCCTGCAGCGGCTGCAGCTCCGGGAAAGCTTCAACGGGCAGGTAGGGCCTGGCCGGATGCTTGGAGAACAGGTACAGGAAGCTGTTGACGGGGGCCAGGAAGCTGGAATGGTCGCCCAGCTGCCGCGTCAGCTTGTGACGAACCCGACCCCGCAGGTGAACGTAGGCGATCGAGAGGGCGAAGATAAGTACGAGTGCAATTTTCATGGACGTTTACTTGTCGAAAAATGGCCATGCGCCATGGCATAAGCCCGCCAGCATAAACAATCGCCAAGGCAGTTTGTACTTATTGTTACGAAACAGCCGGGCGACTTAAGTGTAGTGATGGGGGTGTTACCCACGCCCCGAAGGTCAAGGAGATCGTATGGCTCAGGACACCCGCCTTAGTGGCAGCCCGTTCAAGCGGCTCTTTTTTGCAGTGCCGGTGGGGGACGCCCAGCGCCGCGATCTGGCCGCTTGGCGCCGCGGTCTGGCCCTGCGTAACGGCAAGCCGGTGCCGGCTGCCAACTTCCATGTGACGCTGCTGTTTCTGGGCGATGTGGACGCTGCCCTGGTGCCCTCGATCTGTGCAGCGGTGGACCAGCTCGCCCGCCCGGGCAGCGCGCCCAGGCTGCTGCTCGATCGCTTGCAGGTGTGGCAGAAGGCTGGCGCACTGGTGCTGGAAGCGCAGAGCACCCCGCCGGCCCTGTTGCACCTGGTGTATGGCTTGCAGCAGGCCCTGTTGCCATTGGGGTTGCAGGTGATCAGCCGGGATTACCGCCCGCACCTGACGTTGTCCAGGGATTATCGGGGGCAGCCCCCGGAAGCGCCCACCGCCCCGGATTTCTACCTGTTGGCGCGGGAGTTTGTGCTCTACGAGTCGCGAAAGGGGGCCTACACCCCGTTGGCGCGGTGGTCGTTGGCCGGGTGAACCCGGGTGGGTGCTGTGTGTGCAGCAGGTCAGACCGGCAAGCTCTTGTACGGCAGCTCTTCCCCTGGGCTGTGCTCGAACTGGCGCTTGTATTCGCGGCTGAACTGCGACGTGCTCTGGTAGCCCACCCGATGCGCAGTCTGCGCCACCCCCAGCCCTTCGCCAATCAGCATCTGCTGCGCCTTGAGCAGCCGCAGGCGCTTCAGGTACTGCATGGGCGCCATGTCGGTGCAGCGCTTGAAATGCTCGTGGAACGTCGACACGCTCATATTGGCCCGTGCGGCGAGGGTCTCGACGTTCAAAGGCTCGCTGTAATGCTCGCGCAGGTGAGCCAGCGCCGCACCGATGCGCGCGAAGTGCCCTTGCTGCTCCACCAAAGCCCGCAACACCCCGGCCTGCGGGCCGCGCAGGGCGGTGTACAGCACCTCGCGGACCCGCGCCGGGCCCAGCACCTTGGCGTCCAGCGGGTCCTGCAGGCAGTGCAGCAGGCGCTCCACGCTGTCGCGCATGGGCGCGTCCAACGCCGCTGAGGTCATCGACTGGGGTGTCTGGGCCTGCACCACACCGCCCGCCGGCAAATCCATGCGCTGCACCAGTTCACTGAGCACCGAGCGGTCGATGTCCACGGCCACGCCCAGCAATGGCGCTTGAGGCGTGGCGAAGGTTTCGCACATGAACGGTACCGACAGCGCCTGCACCAGGTAATGACCGGCGCCATATTCCAGCGTGCGCGGCCCCAGGCGAGCCAGCTTGCTGCCCTGGGCCAGGATCATCAGGCTGGGTTCGTAGATTTGCGGGCTGCTGGCAACGTAATGATCCCAGCTCAGCACCTGCACCTGTGGCAAATGGGTAGGGACGAACCCCGGGCGCGTGGCCAGGCGGCGGATCAGTGAGCAGAGCGGCGCATTGGCGTCGACGTGGCGGGTCAGTTGCATGGAGCACCAGGGCAGAGAATCGGACAGTACGATGATCGCAGATTGACAGCCCGGCGCCACATGCAAAACCGGATTCCCGGAGAATCAGGCATGCATGCCGGAGGATCAGCTGTGGGCGAGGGGGCGTCGAGCAAGCAAAATGGCTCGCCTGAATCGTTTCACTTCACTGCGAGGCCCAGTATGTATACAGCCATCGGTTACGCTGCCCAAACCCCGACCAGCCCACTGGCACCCATGACCTTCGAGCGCCGCAGCCCGCGCCCGGATGACGTCGCCATCGAAATCCTCTACTGCGGCGTTTGCCACTCCGATATTCACCAGGCCCGTAACGAGTGGGGGATTGCCGTGTACCCCTTGATGCCTGGCCACGAGATCATCGGCCGTGTCACGGCGGTGGGCGACCAGGTGAGTGGGCACAAGGTGGGTGACCTGGTGGGTGTGGGCTGCATGGTCGATTCCTGCCGCCACTGCGAGGCCTGCGCCAAGGACCTGGAGCAATACTGCCTCGAAGGCCCGACCATGACCTACGCCACCCCGGACCGGGTGGACGGCAGCAATACCATGGGCGGCTACTCCAGCAGCATCGTGGTCAGCGAACACTTCGTGGTACGCATCCCCGACGGCATGGACCTGCCCAGCGCAGCGCCCATCCTGTGCGCTGGCATTACCACCTATTCGCCGCTCAAGCACCACGGCGTAGGCCCCGGGCACAAGGTGGGCATCCTTGGGATGGGCGGCCTGGGGCACATGGGCATCAAGCTGGCCAAGGCCTTGGGTGCGGAAGTGACCCTGTTCACCCGCTCTGCGGCCAAGGCAGCCGAGGCTCGCCGCCAGGGCGCCGACCATGTGATCGTGTCGAGCGATACCGAGCAGATGAGCGCGGCGGCCGGCCGCTTCGACTTCCTGCTCGACACCATCCCCGTGCAACACGACCTCAACCCCTACCTGGAAACCCTCAAGTTCGATGGCGTGCACATTCTGGTGGGCCTGATCGAGCCCATCGACCCCGCCGTGCACGCAGCCAACCTGGTATTGAAACGCCGGGTACTGGCCGGCTCGTTGATCGGCGGCATTGCCGAAACCCAGGAGGTGCTGGAGTTCTGCGCCAAGCACGACATCCGTTGCGATATCGAGATGCTGGATATCCGCAACATCAACCAGGCCTACGAGCGCATGATCGCTGGCGACGTGAAGTACCGCTTCGTCATCGACATGGCCACCCTCCAGGGTTGACCTGCAGGTTGCCCGTACCCGCCAGGGTGCGGGCAACCTGTGCTACCAGCGCAGCGGTTTGTCCCAGCCCTTCCAGAACAGCCAGCGCTGTGTTTCAGCATGGGGGCCGGTGCCGATCTGCCAGTCAGGCCGCCCGGTGTCCAACGCGATCACCGCAACGAACCCGGCATAGGTCCCGGCTACCACCGTGCGCCCGTCGCGGCTGATGTCCAGGGCACACAGGGTTGACCCGATGAAGTGCTGCCAGCGCTCACTGCCGTCTTCGGCGAACGCCCGCAGATAGCCATAGGCGTCGCCGACGATGTACTCCCCCTCACGCGCCACCCCGGCATACACCCGTGCGCCTTCCTGGATCACGGGCGTGCGCGGGTCTTCGCTGTAGTAATCGGTATCCAGCCCCGGCAGGTCGGCCACCCGCACTGCCAGCGTGGCACCGCTGTAGAAGTGGCAGGCATTGAGCAGCAATTGGTCACCTGCGGCGTTGAACAGCGCAAAGTGCGGGTACTCGCTCACCGGGCCCACCTGCGCCACTACCTGCAGGTTGTCGTCCAGCACCAGGTGCCGGCTGCATTGGTCGCCCAGCACGATCAGGCGCCCGTCGGCCGATACCGTGCCATGGGCCATGCTCAGCCCCAGGTTGATATCGTCGGGGTCGATACCCTCGGCCAGGTCATCGAGCACCTGCTGCTGTTGCGGTAGCAGGCGTGTTGCGCCGTGGGCAGCCAGCAGGAAAATGCCCTCGTCGCTGACCAGCAGCACCTGCTGGCCATTGGCAAACGGGATCAGCACGGTTGGTGTAGGTGGCATTTCAAACGGTTCGAACGGGTAGCCCTTGGGCAGCCCTTCAAGGCCGCTGGGCCAGGCCAGGCGTTGTACCAGCGGGCCGCCCCAGCCATCGGTCACGCGTACACCTTCGGCGTTGGCCAGGGCGAAATAGCGGCGTTCAGGGCAACGGCCAAAGTGCTCGACGCCGATCACCGGTGTGACGCTGTTGCCGTCGATACGCACCACCTGGCCTTTTTCATGGGGCATGCCGATGCGCGCCAGCACGCTGCCGTCGTCCAACAACAGGAGTGTGGCGATCCCCTGGGCGTGCTCATCGAGCAACGGCACCAGGGGCTGGTGGGCCGGTGGCCAGGCCTGGCGGAATGCCTGGTGCGCCTGCTCATCCACGCCTGGCCGATTGGCCGATTGCAGGGCCGCCAGCCAGGCGTCGAGCAAGTGTTCAGTGGCAGGTGGCTGCGGCTCTTCGAGGTGATCCCAGCCCTGTGCCTGCCCTTGGGCAACGTACTGGTTGATGGCCTGAGCATAGGCCGTGACTGCCTGCTGCCACTGCTGCTGGGGATGCTGCTTGTCCATGAGTGGATGGAACTCCTTGTTGCCCACGCGTTTCTGAGAATGCGCGCATGTTACTCCTTCGGCCCTGCGGTTGTGAGGCCCTGGTTTGACGCGTACCATGCCTGCATTCCTTTCAATAACAAAACGTGCGCCCCTCCCGCGACCAGCAGGTGCCAGGCGTGCGTGGTGTTGCCTTGCCTGCGGAGAACCGGTTTTTCATGAACGGACCCACCCCCACCCACCTGCCTCCCACCGAAGGTACGGGCAGCTGGTTGAGCGTCATCGCCCTGGCGCTGGCCGCCTTCATCTTCAACACCACCGAGTTCGTACCGGTGGCGTTGCTGAGTGACATCGGCCGCAGTTTCGACATGAGTACCGCCCAGGTGGGCCTGATGCTGACCATCTATGCCTGGGTGGTGGCGCTGGCTTCATTGCCGATGATGCTGCTGACCCGCAACGTGGAGCGGCGTCGGCTACTGCTGTTCGTGTTCGTGGTGTTCATCGTCAGCCACCTGCTGTCATGGTTGTCGCAGAGTTTTGCCATGCTGCTGGTCAGCCGAATCGGCATCGCGCTGGCGCATGCTGTGTTCTGGGCCATTACTGCATCACTGGCGGTGCGCGTGGCGCCGCCTGGCCAGCAGGCCAAGGCGCTGGGCCTGCTGGCCACCGGCACCACCCTGGCCATGGTGCTGGGCATTCCTCTGGGGCGCGTGGTGGGCGAGGCGCTGGGCTGGCGGGTCACCTTCCTGAGCATTGCCGGGGTAGCGCTGGCCACCATGCTGTGCCTGATGAAGTCATTGCCGTTGCTGCCCAGCCAGAATTCCGGCTCGCTGCGCAGCCTGCCCATCCTGTTCAAACGCCCGGCGCTGGTCATTACCTACCTCTTGGTCACGCTGGTGATTACGGCACAGTTCACCGCCTACAGCTACATCGAACCCTTCGCCCTGCATGTGGCGCAGCTCAGCGGTGAACGCACCACGCTGCTTCTGCTGCTGTTCGGCGGTGCCGGTGTGGTCGGTTCGTTCCTGTTCAGCCGCTACAGCGACCGTTTCCCTCAAGGTTTTCTGGTGGGCTCGATTGGCCTGCTCGCCGCCTGCCTGTTGTTGTTGCTGCCATTTGCCGGCAACTTCTACGCCTTTGCCGCACTGAGTATGTTCTGGGGGGTGGCCATCCTCAGCTTCAGCCTGGCACTGCAGTCCAAAACCCTGAAGCTGGCTTCGGACGCAACGGACGTGGCCATGGCGCTGTTCTCGGGTATCTACAACATTGGCATTGGCGGCGGCGCCTTGTTAGGCAGTATCGTCAGCAGCCAGATGAGCGTGGCCAACATAGGCCTGGTAGGGGGCGCGGTGGCGCTGGTGGGGCTGGTGCTGGCCTCTTGCAGCAGCAAACGCTTCCGGCAGGCATTGGTGCACTGATCAGAGCAACACCGCTGCCCAGGCCGAAACCAGCAATGCCAGGGCCAGAACCTGGTTGAACAGGCGCATGCGCCGAGGTGCCAGCCACCTGGCGCTGCCGGCGCCCAGCAACGCCCATGCGGCCATGCACGGCAGGGCAATCAGCAAGAACAGCAGCGCCAGTTGCCACACTGCGACCGAGGGTGTGGCAAACACCCCGATCACGGCGACGGCCATCAACCATACCTTGGGGTTGATCACCTGCAGGGCGGCGGCATTCAGCGCATCGAACCCACGCCCTCCAGCGCGTGAGTCAACCCCTGCCGGAGTGCGCAGCAGTTGCCAGGCAAGCCAGGTAAGCCACAGCACACCACCCCAGGTCATCAGTTGCCTGGCCAATGGATGGCGCAGCAACAGTTCCCCCATGCCAAGGCCAACCACCAGCACGATGGCAGCCGCGGCGGTGCAGGCGGCCATGACGGGCGCCAGGGTCGCCCGCAGGCCCAGGCTGGCGCCCCGTGCAAGGATCAACAGGTTGGTAGGGCCAGGGCTGATACTGGCTACCAGGGCAAATAGCATGAATGGCAAAAGGGTAGGGGTCATGGAATGGGCTCCTGTCAAAGAAGCACCATGCTCACGGGTTACTGCGCGTCAGTCTGGAAGGTTTGAGCAAAGCCTGCGGTACTGCGCCGGGGTCAGCTGGTAGGCGCGGCGGAACCAGCGCCCCAGGTGGCTTTGATCGGCAAAGCCCAGGGCAATCGCCACGTCGGCTGGGCGCTGGCCCAGCGCCAGCCGGCGGCGGGCATGGGCCAGGCGCAGCTGGATAAGGTAGGCGTGGGGTGCCAGGCCGAACGCTGCCTTGAATGCACGGGTGAGGCGGAAACGGTCGATGCCGCAGGCAAGCGCCAGCTCCTCCAGGCCGATATCGCGCTCCAGGTTGTCATGCAGGTAGTCCCGTGCCCGTTGCGCTGTCAGCGGCAGGCGCGGGTCGGGGTTCTGGCGGCGGCGCCAGTGCAGGTGGCGGGTAAGGCTGGCCAGCAATGCGTCGGTCGCGCTCTGCCGGACGATGCGCAGGTCCTGCTGGTGCACCGTCTGGAAGGCGAGGGCGGTGGCCTGGGCCAGCTGCACGTCGTGGCTGAGGGTATCGGCAAAGCTCGGCAGGCTGTCGTGGGGCACGTGTTCGAACAGTGCACGCAGTTGCTGGTCCAGCCAGGCAGGCTGCAGGTACAGCGTCGAGTAAGTGAACCCATCCTCGGTCGGGGCCAGGCCATCGTGAATGTCACCGGGTTCCAGCAGAAAAACCTGCCCGGGGGTGCTGCGGTGGCGTACCCGGCGGCAATTGAATTGCTGCACGCCCTGCTCGGTAACGCCAACCAGAAAGCTGTCGTGCCAGTGGGGGTCGTAGGCATGCCCGACAAAGTGCGCGCGCACCGACTCAATGCCGGTATCAGCGTCCGTTTTCAGGTCGATCCAGTTGCCCATGGCCGTCTCCACCCAGGGTAAACAGCTACCTTAGCGCAGCTGCCCGCATCAGTCTGGAAGGTTTGTGCAACTGCCCCGCAGCGCCTCGAACCGTTCACGCAACCACAGGTGCAACTGGCCGACCGCGGGGGTGAGTTGCTTGCGGTGTGGGCATACCAGCGTGACCGGGGTCGGCTCGCCTGCAAGGTCGGGCAGGACGATTTCCAGCTCGCCGCTTGCCAGGTCGTTGCTCACATCCAGCCAGGACTTGTAGACGATACCTTCCCCCAGAATCGCCAGCCGGCGAATCACATCGGCGTCGTCGCTGACCAGCGGCCCGCGCACCTGCACCGTGCGGTTACCCAGCTGCCATTTGTCATACACGCGACCATATTGCATGTACAGCAGGCAGGCGTGTTGCTGCAGGGCATCGGGCGTCTGCGGCCGGCCATGCCTGTTCAGGTAGGCGGGCGAGGCCACCAGCACCCGGCGGTTCCAGTCGGCCAGCGGCAGGGCGATGTAGTTGGCGTCCTGATTGCGCCCGTAGCGGATGGCAACGTCCACCGGGTCACGGTTGAGGTCGGCAATCTGGTCAGACAACAGAAAGCGCAGGTGCAAGGCGGGGTGCGCGCGGCGGAACGCGCTGAGCCAGGGCAGCAACATGTTGCGGCCCAGGTCCGAGGGCGCGGACACCTGCAGGGTGCCGCGCAGCGACCCTGGGTTGCCGTGCAGGTCTTCATGGCCCTGGCGCAGGGTCTCCAGCGCGGTCACGGCAGTGGGCAGGTAGCGCTCCCCTTCGGCGGTAAGGCGCAGGCTGCGGGTGGTGCGGGCGAACAGGCGCACATCCAGGTCGCGCTCCAGGCGCTTGATGGCGGCGGCCACCTGGCCGGGCAGCAGCCCAGCTTCCAGGGCGGCTGCGGTGAAGCTGCCCAATACGCTGCTGCGCACGAACAGTTCGAGGTCAGCGAGGCGCAGCATTTTCACTCCGGTAAGAAAAGTGTTGCTCGATTGTGCCGGTTTTTCTTTGCTACAGGAAAGATAATATGGCCCACCTGTCCCCCTTGAAATGCCTGGAGCTACCCCATGGATACCGTTTCGCTGGCCAAGCGCCGCTACACCACCAAGGCCTACGACGCATCGCGTCGCATTCCCCAGGCCACCCTTGACGCGCTGCTCGAGCAACTGCGCCACAGCCCGTCCTCGGTCAACTCCCAGCCCTGGCATTTTGTGGTTGTCGGCAGCGATGAGGGCAAGGCCCGTCTGGCCAAGAGTACCGACGCCGACTATGCCTACAACTCGCCGAAGCTACGTGATGCGTCCCATGTGATCGTCTTCTGCGCCCGTACCACCATGACCGAGGCGCACCTGGATGCTGTGTTGGCCCAGGAGGCCACCGACGGGCGCTTCCGCGACGAGCAGGCACGGGCAGCGCAGAACAACAGCCGGCGCCACTACGTGGACCTGCATCGCCATGACCTCAAGGACATTCAGCACTGGATGGAAAAGCAGACCTACCTGGCCCTGGGTACGGCCCTGCTCGGCGCGGCGGCCTACGGCCTGGATGCGACGCCCATGGAAGGCTTCGACAGCAAACGCCTGGACGCTGAACTGGGGCTGCGTGAGCGTGGTTTGACCAGCGTGGTGATGTTGTGCCTGGGCTATCACGGCGAGGCAGATTTCAACGCCGGCCTGAGCAAGTCCCGCTTGCCTGCCGAACAGGTGTTCACGTTCCTCTAGTGTGGCTGGGGCCTCACAGGCCCCGCAACCTCACCAGAGCGCGGCCGAGGATGCAGTCAGCACCCTGGTGAATACCGCAATCGCGGTTTCCACATCCGCCTCGCGGGTAAACCTGCCCACACTCAGGCGCACGCTGTTGCGTGCCTTGCGCTCATCCAGCCCCAACGCCAGCAGCACATGCGAAGCCGCATTGCTTGCCGAGTTGCACGCCGAGGTGGTTGACAGCGCCAGCTCGTTCGCCAGTGCGGCGCTGTTGAAGCCTGTACTGTCGATACACAGGTTGAGGGTGTGCGGCACGCGTTGCCGGGCGCAGCCATTGAGGCTGACGCCGGGCAGTGCCAGCAGCCCATCGCGCAGGCGCCAGGCAAGCCGCTCCAGGCGTTGGTATTCGCTGCCCCCCGGCTGCCCTGCGAGGGCGAAGGCGCTGCCCATGCCGGCGATCTGGTGGGTCGCCAGGGTACCGGAACGCAACCCCTGTTCATGCCCACCGCCATGGATCTGCGCACGCAAGTGGGGGCGTGCCCGCGGCCCCACGTAGAGCGCGCCAATGCCTTTGGGGCCGTACACCTTGTGCGCCGAGAACGACATCAGGTCTACCGCCTGTACTGCCAGGTCGATGGGCAATTTACCCACGGCCTGGGCAGCATCCACGTGCAGCAAGGCGCCGTGGGCACGCACCCGCTCGCCGATGGCGGCAAAGTCGGTGGCCGTACCCAGTTCGTTGTTCACCGCCATCAGCGACACCAGACGGGTGTCTGCGCGCAGCGCAGCCTGCACGGCAGCGGGTTGAATCAGCCCGGCGGCGTCAGGGGGCAGGCGCGTGACCGACCAGCCCTGGCGTTCAAGCTCTGCCACCGTGTCCAGCACGGCCTTGTGTTCCAGCTGGCTGGTGATCAGGTGTGCAGGTTGCCCCAGACCCTGGGCGATGCCCTTGAGCGCCAGGTTGTTGGATTCGGTTGCGCCAGACGTCCACACCAACGCATCCGCCGTGGTGCCCACCCGCTCTGCCACCTGCTGGCGCGCCTGATCGACGGCAGCGCGAGCGGCTTGGCCGTACGCGTGACCACTGGAAGCAGGGTTGCCGAAGTGGGCCTCTCGCCCAAGGCTGGCGAGCATGGTTTCGATCACCCGTTCATCAACGGGCGTAGTGGCGGCGTAGTCGAAATAGAGCGGGGCGTCAGGCATGGGCAATTCCGTGTGTGGCCAGAAAGCTTCAAGTGATTGAGCAAGATTACCCGGCGCCGGAAGATGGTTTTACCTTTAGTTGCCCTGTTTTAAGAATATTTCGCGAAAAAATTCTCCCTGTTGGGAATAAGGAGAATTTTTTTCTAACGTTAAGCCGCCAGAGGGTTCATTACTGATCTGATACGCGCGTTCAAGGCTGCATCGTTCTCTCTTCTTGCGCCACCACACACTCGCACAGCTCGGTAATCTGCTCACGCATCCAGCGGTTGGCCGGGTCCTGGTCGGTGCTCTCGTGCCAGTACAGGTGGGTTTCCAGTGCGGGTACCTCCACCGGCAGTGGTTTGTAGCAAAGCTGGTGGCGACGGGCGAAGCGCTCGGGCACAGTCATCGCCATGTCAGTCTGTTGCAGCACCTGAGAGGCCATCAGGTAGTGCTGCGAGCGCAGGGCAACCTTGCGCTGCACGCCCATTTTGCCGAGGGCCAGGTCTACGTAACCCAGGCCATTGCGCCGGCTGGAAATATGAATGTGGGTCATGCCCAGGTAGCTTTCCAGGGTGAGCGTGCTGTCTGCCAGCGGGTGGCCCTGGCGCAACGCGCACACATAGCGGTCCTGCATGAGCTTGACATGGCGTACTTGGGGGTCGGTGTTGAGCGGGGCATCAATGGCGAAATCCAGGCGGCCGGCGGCCAGCTCCTTGGTGGTTTCGCGCCGTTTGCACAAAAAGCTCTCGATCAGCACCGAGGGCGCCAGGCGCCGCAGGCGCTGAAACAGCGGGGGCAATATCACCGCCTCGGTCAGGTCGGTCATGCTGATGCGAAACGTCTTGTTGGCCTGCTGAGGGTTGAACGTGCGGCTTTCCTGCACCGAGGTGCGCAGCAGCGCCAGGGCATTGCGCACCGAGCCGATGATGTTCTGCGCCATGGGGGTGGGCACCATGCCCTGGGCGGTGCGCACAAACAGTGGGTCGTTGAAGGTTTCGCGCAGGCGCGACAGGGCGTTGGACACCGCCGGCTGGGTAATGCCGACGATCTGCCCGGCGCGTGTAAGGTTGGCTTCGGTGTAGATCGCATCGAACACGATGAACAGGTTGAGATCGACCTTGCTGAGGTTCATGGGCGCCGCTCGTTGTTTGAATTATTCGTCGATCATATATCGGTTATGAATGTTAATACACGGCGAAAATAGACTAGGTGGATGGCGCGTGGCTGCTCTAGGCTCTGCTCACTTACCCCGGACCATGAAGGTAGCCCCGATGGATTTCGCCTATTCGCCCAAGGTGCAGGCACTGCGCGAGCGCGTCAGCGCGTTCATGGACACCCATGTATACCCCGCTGAAGCGGTGTTCGAGCGCCAGGTTGCTGAAGGCGACCGCTGGCAGCCCACGGCAGTCATGGAAGCCCTCAAGGCCAAAGCCCGCGCAGAGGGCTTGTGGAACCTCTTTCTGCCGGAATCGGAATACGGCGCGGGGCTGACCAACCTTGAATACGCACCGCTGGCCGAGATCATGGGCCGCTCGCTGCTGGGGCCGGAACCTTTCAACTGTTCAGCGCCTGACACCGGCAACATGGAGGTGCTGGTGCGCTATGGCACCCCGGCGCAGAAACGCCAGTGGCTGGAGCCGCTGCTGCAAGGCCAGATCCGCTCGGCGTTTGCCATGACCGAGCCGGACGTGGCTTCGTCGGATGCCACCAACATGGCGGCCACCGCGTTGCGCGAGGGTGACGAATGGGTGATCAACGGCCGCAAGTGGTGGACCTCCGGGGCCTGCGACCCGCGCTGCAAGGTGATGATCTTCATGGGCCTTTCCAACCCACAGGGCCCGCGCCACCAGCAGCATTCGATGGTGCTGGTGCCCATGGATGCGCCGGGCGTGAAGGTGGTACGCCCGTTGCCCGTGTTCGGCTACGACGACGCCCCCCATGGCCATGCCGAAGTGCTGTTCGAAAACGTACGGGTGCCCTACGACCATGTGATCCTAGGCGAGGGCCGTGGTTTTGAAATAGCCCAGGGGCGGCTTGGCCCCGGCCGTATTCACCACTGCATGCGTTCCATCGGCATGGCCGAACGGGCACTGGAACTGATGTGCAAGCGCGCCGTGTCGCGCACGGCATTCGGCAAGCCGCTGGCGCGCCTGGGCGGCAATATGGACAACATTGCCGATTCACGAATGGAAATTGACATGGCGCGGCTGCTCACGCTCAAAGCGGCGTACATGATGGACACCGTGGGCAACAAGATTGCCCGCAGCGAGATTGCCCAAATAAAAGTTGTCGCGCCGAATGTGGCGTTGAAGGTCATTGATCGTGCCATTCAGCTTCACGGGGGCGCGGGTGTAAGTGGGGACTTCCCATTGGCGTATATGTACGCCATGCAGCGCACCTTGCGCCTGGCCGATGGGCCGGACGAAGTGCACCGTGCGGCGATTGGCAAGTATGAGGTGGGCAAGTATCTGCCTGTGCAGATGATGAAGTAGGCAGCGAGTCAGAGGGTGCGCATTGAGAAGGCAGCGCGTGTATTGAGAGTGGCTGGGCAAAAGGGGTTGGGACAGTCTATAACTGGGAGTACGACAGGCTGAAGGTGCCCGAGCAAGTTCGACAACGTGTTGAACCAATATACTGTTCGGTGCCACTAAGCAGTTGATAACGCGTTATTACCTGGCCGTCTTGAAAAAGGAACCATGCCCATGTCCCGTCTCGCCGAATTCCGCCAGCTTGAACAAAAGCTGGCGTCGCAACTTGCTGAACTGGAGGCCATGAAAGGCAGCCCGGAGCTGCAGAAAGAAATCGAGTTTGAAACCAAACTGCGCAACCTGTTGGCCAAGTATGAGTACAGCCTGCGCGACATCGTCAATTTGCTCGACCCGCAGGCCGGGCAACACAAGGCCGCACCCGCTGCTGGGCAAAAAGCGCCGCGCCGTGCCCGGCAGGTCAAACAGTACAAGAACCCGCACACCGGTGAAGTGATCGAGACCAAAGGCGGCAACCACACCAAGCTCAAGTCGTGGAAAGCCGAATACGGTGCCGACGAAGTGGAAAACTGGCTGGCCCGCTAATGTCTGGCAAGCGCTACCCCACCACCCCGGACGGCCGATACTTCGTGGTCCGGGGGCGGCTGTGGCGCTGCTCCAACCCCTCATTGTCAGACGCGCAGCGCAGCACTTGGGTGCATGCGCTGATGCAGGCACGGCGCGCCGTGAAACATGCCAGGGCGCACAGTGACCCAAGCCTGCTCCAGCAAGCACGCGCCCAGGTGCAGGCGGCCAAGGAGGCCCTGGGCGAGCGCGGGCCGGTTTGGTGGTCCGACGGCAGCCCGGACTTCAACCGGCACATGGCAGTCAACACTCCTTATGCCCAGTGGTATCGCGCGCTTGAGCAGCCTCTTGCGCAGGCAACTGCTGCCCCCGCGTCTTGATCAGCGATATCACCACGCCGCCCAGCAGCAAACCGAACGTCACCCCCAGTGACAACAGTGCCGGCACTTTGCCCACCATGCCGTGATAAAAGATCTTGCAGCCGATGAAAATCAGCACCAGGGCCAGCGCGTATTTGAGGTACACGAAGCGGTGCATCAGCGCCGACAGGGCGAAGTACAGCGAGCGCAGGCCGAGGATGGCGAAGATGTTCGAGGTGTAGACGATGAACGGGTCCTGGGTGATGGCGAAAATCGCTGGTACGCTGTCCACCGCGAATACCAGGTCGGCCAATTCGATCAGTACCAGCGCCAGGAACAGAGGCGTGGCGTGGCGTAGCGGCTTGCTGTGCCCAGGCGGGGTGTGCTGCACGAAAAACCGTGAGCCGTGGATGTCGTCGGTGACGCGCATGTGCCGGCGCACGAACTTCAAGATCGGGTTGTTGGCGAGGTCAGGCTTGTCGTCATCCTTGGCCAAGGCCATTTTTATACCGGTGAACAACAGGAAGGCGCCGAACAGGTACAGCACCCAGGCAAAGTTCTGCACCAGCGCCGCGCCCACGCCAATCATGATCGCCCGCAGGAACACCACCCCCAAAATGCCCCAGAACAGCACCCGGTGCTGGTAGCGGCGGGGCACGGCGAAATAACCGAAGATCATGGCCATGACGAACACGTTGTCCATGGACAGCGATTGTTCGACCAGAAAGCCTGTGTAGAACTCCAGTGCCGACTGGGCACCCAGCTGGAACCACACCCAGGCGCCGAACAACAGGCCGACACTGAAGTAGCCTGAGTACAGCAACAGGCTTTCGCGCATTTCAATTTCCCGGTCCTGGCGATGCAGAACGCCCAGGTCGAGCACCAGCAAGCCGATGACGATCGCCATGAAAACCAGCCACAACCAGGTGCTGGTGCCAAGAAACGGGGTGGTGAGCAATGTGTGCAGAGCTGTCATGAGCCCCTCCTTGATGGTCGATGTTGCAAGGCAACAGTGATCCGACATGGCGGCTTGGCAGCCGTCAGAGGGGCCCGGTATCACATGGGTTTCAGGCTAGACGAGGTTACCGGCGGGGAGGGTGGCCAGCTGTTACATTTCTTTGCCGGCACCTGTCAGTACACCCACACCTCTACCCGACGGTTGCGCAGGCGGCCCTGCTCACGCTCATTGTCGGCAACCGGCAGGTCGTCCCCCAGGCCGATCAGTTCCAGCACCTCGACACCCTCGCGGGCCAGCACGCGCCGCACCGCTTGCGCCCGCAGCCGTGACAGCAGCGCTGCGCGCCCTGGGGTGTCCTTGGGGTCACCGAACCCCACCAGTACCGCCCGGCGCTGCAGCTTGCCGGCCTGGTCGAGGTAGCGGGCGACCCGCTGGATGTCGCGCAGGGCTTTGTTGTCCAGCGCGGCGCTGCCTGGCTGGAAGCGCAAGCTCACACTCAACCGCCGCGCCTGCTGCGCCAGGCTGCGATAGCGCGGCGGCATGGTGGGCCGGGTGTTTACCTGTTGCGCTTCGATCTGCTGGGAAACGAAGCCTTGCCGGGCGACGATCGCCTGGCCGGCTGGGCTCTGGGCAAACTCGGCCAAGGCCATGGCCTGCGGTTTGGGGTGGGCTGGCAGGTACAGGAACAAACGCCTGGAGAGCGGGTAATCCTCACTGGCGACCTGCGCCGACGTGGGTAGCAGGGCGGGGGTATCGCCGTCCGCCACAGGCAACACCTTGGCCCGGTGGACGGCGGCCAGGCTGCTGAAGCCAATCGCCTGCCGGTCGTTGGCCACCGCTGCGGCCAAGGGCTCGCTGGCTTCGAAACGTTGGGCGTTGTGCGCCAATTGGCACTGACGGGGTGCCAGCACCATCGCTTTGAAGCTGGCATAGGTGCCCGAGCGGTTGTCCCGGGCATAGAGATGAATGGCACCACCGGGCACACCCAGTTGCTCCCAGTGATGCACCTGGCCGCAGAACACCTGGGCGAGCTGATCGGTGGTGAGTTGCGCCAGTGGGTTATCTGGGTGGGTGATCACGGCAATGCCATCCAGGGCGATCACCTGCTCGGTGTCGGCCTCGCGCAGGTTGCCCAGCGCGTGCAGCGCGCGTTGTTCGCGCTCGGTGATGGGGCGCGACGCTGCTGCCAGGTCGGCGTTACCGCGGCCCAGGGCGACAAAGCCGGTGCTGCTGCCGTGGGCGGCTATGTCGACCCGAATGGGGCTGCCGGAGGCGTCGACGGCAGTGATCACTGTTTCATTGGCGGTTTGGCCTGGCTGGGTGTGCACCGCGGTTGCCTGCTGCGCCTGCAGTTGCCCGACCACAAGTGCAGGCAGCAAGGTCGCACCCATGGTATTGGAGCCGGCCAGGCGCAGGTGCACGGGCTCGGCCAGGGCTGTCAGCGGGAGCAGGTTGAACAGCAGGATGAGCAGGCGAGGCATGCCGGAAGGCCCGTGGCACAGAGGTGGCCGGCAGATTACGACAGTTGCGTGATGTTTATATGACTGCGCTGGCGCAGCGGCGCCGCAGTGGCACCGCCGCGTTCAAGGCTTCAATGGGCTCCAGCCGACTTGCTCAGGTCGCTCTCTTCCCATTCGGTGTAGATGCACGCATCGGCCACCGCCCAGCGCACGTGCACCGCATCCCCTGGCTGCATCGGCATGCCGGCAGCCGACAAGGCCTTCACGGTCAGCTCGGTCCCCCCCGCCGTGATCACGTGGCAGGTTTGGCTTTCACCCAGGAACAACACCTCGCCGACCTTGGCGCTGACTTCGTTCCAGCCCGCAGGCAGGGGTTGTGCCGCGGCCTGTTCGGCGGTCAGGGCCAGGGCTTTTTCAGGCCGCACCATCACCAGCGCATCCTGTTCGGCAACCAGCCCCGGGGTGAGGCGGATGGCCACCGGCTGGCCCTCGAAGCGCCCGGCACCGTTGCCGGTGGCCTTGATGCGCAGGAAGTTGGAGTTGCCCAGAAACGAGGCCACGAACGCATTGGGCGGGTTCTGATACAGGTCGTAGCCGGTGCCCAGGCCGACGATCTTGCCATGGCTGAAAATGGCAATGCGCTGGGACAGGCGCATGGCTTCTTCCTGGTCATGGGTGACATACACGATGGTGATGCCCAGCCGGCGGTGCAGCTGGCGCAGCTCATCCTGCAGGTCTTCGCGCAGTTTCTTGTCCAGCGCGCCGAGTGGCTCGTCCATCAGCAGGATGCGCGGCTCGTACACCAGCGCCCGGGCAATGGCCACGCGCTGCTGTTGGCCGCCGGACATCTGCGACGGTTTACGGTGGGCGAACGGTTCCAGTTGCACCAGCTTCAGCATGGCATCCACGCGCTTTTTGGTTTCAGCGGCGGCGAGTTTGCGGATGGCCAGCGGGAAGGCGATGTTGTCGCGCACGTTCAGGTGCGGGAACAGCGAATAGCGCTGGAATACCATGCCGATATCACGCTTGTGCGGTGGCACATTGACCAGCGACTGGCCATCCACCAGGATCTCGCCACTGCTGGGGGTTTCGAAGCCGGCCAGCATCGACAGGGTAGTGGACTTGCCCGAGCCGCTGGAACCCAGGAAGGTCAGGAACTCGCCGTCCTGAATGTCCAGGTCAAGGTTGTCCACGGCGGTGAAGTCACCGTAGTGCTTGTTCAGGCCCCGCAGGCTGACCAGGGGCTTGCCTGGCGCGTTGTCTTTGATCACTGCACTCATTGTTGTTTTTCTCCGCGCGCTCAGGCGTTTGTTTCGGTACGCCGGCGCAAGGCGGCGGCAATGAACATCACAAGCAGCGAAAGGCCGATCAGCAGGGTCGAGGCCACCGCAATCACCGGGCTGAGGTCCTGGCGCAAGGTGGTCCACATCTTCACCGGCAGGGTCTGCAACTCAGGGCTTGCCATCATCACGCTCAGCACCACTTCATCCCATGACACCAGGAAGGCAAACAGGCCGCCTGCAATCATGCCCGGGCGGATGGCTGGGAACGTTACCTTGAAGATGGCCTGCAGGCGCGAGGCCCCGCAGATCACCGCAGCGTCCTCGATGGACTGGTCGAACAGCTTCAGCGAGTTGATGATCGAGATGATGGTGAAGGGCAGGGCCACGATCACGTGGCTGACCACGAATGCGAACAGCGTGCCGGTGTAGCCCAGCTTGAGGAACAGCGCATACACCGCCACGGCAATGATCACCAGCGGTACGATCATCGGCATGGTGAACAGGCCGTAGAGCATTTCTCGCCCGGGGAAGCGGCCGCGCACCAGCGCAAAGGCCGTTGGCAGGCCTAGCAGCACAGCCGCCACGGTGGTCAGCACGGCGACTTTCAGGCTGGCCAGCGCCGCGTCCATCCACTCAGGGTTGGAGAAGAACTGGCCGTACCATTTGAAGGTCCAGCCCGGCGGTGGGAACACCAGCCACTGGGACGAGCCGAACGAGAGCAACACGATGAACACCACTGGCAGCAGCAGAAAGGCCGCAATCACCCCGGTGGTCAGGTACAGGCCCGTTCGCAGCGGGCGGCCCATGGCATTGGGAGACAGGAGCATGGCGGTTTACCTCGCGTTGCCAACCGGGGATTCCGGTTGCAGCTTCAGGTACAGGTAAAAGAGCACCAGTGTGATCAGCACCAGCAAGGCGGCGGCGGCGCTGGCCAGGCCCCAGTTGAGGAACGACTGCACCTGCTGGATGATGAACTCGGGCAGCATCATGTTCTGCGCACCGCCCAGCAGGGCCGGGGTGACGTAGTAACCCAGCGACATCACGAACACCATCAGCGCGCCGGAGAACAGCCCCGAGCGGCACAGCGGCAGGAACACCTTCCAGAAGTTGGTCCAGGGGCTGGCGCCGCAGATCGAGCCCGCCTGCAGCACCATCGGGTCGATGGCATGCATGGTGGCCTGCAGCGGCAGCACGATGAACGGGATCATGATGTAGCTCATGCCGATCACCACACCGGTCAGGTTATGCACCATTTCCAGCGGGGCATCGATGATGCCCATGGCCATCAACGCCTTGTTGATCACCCCTGAACTCTGCAGCAGCACCAGCCAGGAATAGGTGCGCGCCAGCAGGCTGGTCCACATCGACAACAGCACGATGTTCAGCAGCCAGCGGCCCCAGCCTTTGGGTACCAGGGTAATCGCCCAGGCCAGGGGGAAGCCCAGCAGCACACTGATCAGGGTCACCAGCCCGGCTACCGAAAAGGTGTTGAACAGCACCCGGGCGTAGGCGGAGTTGGCGAACAGCTGCTCATAGTTGCCAAGCCCGGGGGTTGGCTCCAGTACACCACGCAGCAACAGGCCGACCAGCGGGGCGAAGAAGAACAGGCCGAGGAACAGCAGGGCGGGCAGCAGGTTGCGGCTGCCTTTCCAGCGCTGGCCAAGGCTGGCCCGCCGTGGCGCCGCAGCGGTGCCGCCGGTGGCCGAGGGGGCACCTTGGGCATTGTGCAGGGCGTTGATGGCAACCTTCATTTGACCAGCCACTCATTCCAGCGGGCAGCAATGGCCTGGCCGTTTTTTGCCCAGTAGGCGAAGTCCAGGGTGACCTGGTCCTGGGCATAGGCGGTTGGCAGGTTCGGGGCCAGGGCCTTGTCCAGTTTGGCCACGCTGTCGACGTTGACGGGGGCGTAGGCGGTCTTGTTGGCGAACTCGGCCTGGCCTTCGGCGCTGCTGGCGTTGGCCAGGAATTTCATGGCCGCGTCCTTGTTCTTGGCACCCTTGGGAATGACCAGGAAATCGGCCATGACCAGGTTCTGCTTCCAGCTCACACCCACCGGTGCGCCATCTTGCTGCAGGGCGTACACGCGGCCGTTCCAGAACTGGCCAAGGGAGGCTTCACCCGAGGCCAGCAGTTGCTGGGACTGGGCGCCACCGCCCCACCAGACGATGTCCTTCTTGATGGTATCGAGCTTCTTGAAGGCGCGGTCCAGGTCCAGTGGGTACAGCTTGTCGGGGGCGACGCCATCGGCGAGCAGGGCCAGTTCAAGCACGCCCGGGCTTGGCCATTTATACAGCGCACGCTTGCCGGGGTAGGTCTTGGTGTCGAACAGCGCGGTCCAGTCGGTGGGTTTGCTGGCGCCCAGCTTGCCCTCGTTGTAGCCGAGCACGAAGGAGAAGAAGAACGAGCCGACACCATGGTCGGAGACGAACCGGGGGTCGATCCTGTCGCGTTTGATCTGGGTGAAGTCGAGGGGTTCGAGCAGGCCTTCGCTGGCGGCGCGCAGGGCAAAGTCGGCTTCTACGTCGACCACGTCCCACTGCACGTTAACGCTTTCCACCATGGCCTTGAGCTTGCCGTAGTCAGTCGGGCCGTCCTGCACCACCTTGATGTCGGTGGCTTTGGTGAAGGGCACTGCCCACGCTTCCTTCTGGGCGTCCTGGGTAGTGCCGCCCCAGCTGACGAAATTGACGCTTTCGGCGGCCTGGGCAGCCTGGCACGCCAGGGTCAGCAGGCTTGCAGACAGCACTGCGGTTACACGTTTGCTCAACAGCATGGTTACGCCCTCGTTGCTTTTTGTTATTCGAGGCGGGGTGTGGTGCGCCCGCCAACAGTATTCGGGGAGCAGCTACAGCAGATTCAAGGTCTACGGGATATCATATTATGGTATTCCAAACTTTTCGCAAGGGGCATGAGGCGACCGGCCATCACTCCGCGCTTTGCCCGGCGCCGCAGGTTCAGCCCAGCATCCCGGGTTCGAAGGGGATGCTTTGCACCACTTCCAGCTCATAGCCGGCAAGGCCTGCGTATTTCAACGGCGGCCCCAGGTGGCGTAGCTTGCCGACGCCCAGGTCCTGAAGAATCTGGGCGCCGGTACCCACCTCCGAGTACACCTTCGACTGGCCGCGCTGGTAGGGCCTCAGCGGTTGCGTAAGGTGCGGCACGCGCTCCAGCAAGGCCTGGGAAGACTCATGGTTGGCCAGGATAACCACCACGCCGGCACCTTCTTGGGCCACTTTCTGCAAGGCGGCCCACAACGTCCAGTTGGCAGGGCCGGCGTATTCGGCGCCCACCAGGTCGCGCAGCGGGTCGATCACATGCACCCGCACCAGGGTCGGTTGTTCGCGGCGAATGTCGCCCATCACCATGGCCATGTGCACACCGCCCTCGATGCGGTCTTCATAGGTGACCAGGCGGAAGGTGCCATGCACGGTTGGCAGTTCACGTTCGCCGATGCGCTTGACGGTCTGTTCGTTGCTGAGGCGGTAGTGGATCAGGTCGGCGATGGTGCCGATCTTGATGCCATGGCGTGCGGCGAATACCTCCAGGTCGGGGCGCCGCGCCATGGTGCCGTCGTCGTTGAGCACTTCCACGATCACCGACGCCGGGCTGAAACCGGCCAGGCGCGCCAGATCGCAGCCCGCTTCGGTATGCCCCGCGCGGTTCAGCACACCGCCTTCACGCGCACGCAAGGGGAAGATATGGCCCGGCTGCACCAGGTCTTCCGGGCGCGCGTCCGCGGCCATCGCGGCGGCCACGGTGCGGGCGCGGTCGGCGGCAGAAATACCGGTCGTTACCCCGGTAGCCGCTTCGATCGAAACAGTGAACGCGGTGCTGAAGACGCTGCCATTGGCCGGGACCATCTGCTCCAGGCCCAGGCGCTGGCAATGCTCGTCGGTCAGAGTCAGGCAGATCAGCCCGCGGGCTTCGCGGGCCATGAAGTTGATTGCCTGGGCATCGCAACGTTCGGCTGCAATCAGCAGGTCGCCTTCATTTTCCCGGTCTTCATCGTCTACCAACAGCACCATCTTGCCTTGGCGGTAGTCCTCGAGAATCTCATCGACAGTGTTGAAAGCCATGTTGCACACTCGCTGTGGCTGGTTGATTATTATGGTATACCATCATACATAAAATCATTTCGAGAGGAGAGTTACGCATGAAGGCCTACTGGATCGCCCATGTGGACGTCACCGACCCTCAGCAGTACCTGCAATACACCCAGCGTGCCCCGGCGGCGTTTCAGGCATTTGGCGGGCGGTTTCTGGCGCGCGGTGGGCGCAGCGAGGCGGTGGAAGGGCGTGCCACCCCTCAGCGTAGCGTGGTCATCGAGTTCGACTCCTACGAACAGGCGCTGGCCTGCTACCACTCAGACCAGTACCAGCAAGCCTGTAGTCATCGCCAGGGGGTGGCTCGGGCCGAAGTGATCATCGTCGAGGGGGTCGAGGGCTGACCTCAAGGCAGGGGCCACAGTGCAGGTAAAACTGGCTATGCTTGGCCGATGACCAGCCCTGCACCCCTGCGCCAACCTTGCCCGCCGGGTGCCTGTAACTGCGGCCGTGAACAACTGGCCACTCACGCACAGGCCGCCCAGCGCATTCTTCTGCTTAACCGGCAGGAAGAAAAGCGCCTGCTCGAGCGGCTGGAAAACCTCCAGTCCCTCGAAGACCTGTACCGCTTGCAGCAACGCTTGTACGACAACCTCGGTATCCGGCTGCACATCGCCCCCGGCCACCATGAGGTGCGCACCATGCGCGGCATCGTCATCGAACTGGACGATCAGCCGGGGCTGTGTCGCAAGACTCGCCAGGCCATCCCGGCGGCCATCCGCCGGGGCCTGGAGCGTAACCCACAGGTGGCGTTCCGCCTGCTCGACACCCATGACTTGCTGCGCGATGCCTGATGCCGGGCAGCGTTGCCACGCGGGGCTAATTTTTTTACAACCTGCCACGTCTACTTCAAAGCCACCTGCGCCCCTGGCGCTGCGGCCCTCATCATTCAAGGAGACAGGCAATGACTTCCGTTTTCGACCGTGACGACATCCAGTTTCAGGTCGTGGTCAACCACGAAGAGCAATACTCGATCTGGCCCGACTACAAAGCTATCCCCAATGGCTGGCGCGCAGTGGGCAAAAGCGGCCTGAAGAAGGAGTGCCTGGCCTACATCGACGAGGTGTGGACCGACATGCGCCCGCTGAGCCTGCGCCAGAAAATGGCGGAAGCTGCTGCGCAGTGACTACTGTCAACCTGCTGTGCCTGCCGTACTCGGGCGCCAGCGCCATGGTGTATAGCCGCTGGCGGCGCAAGCTGCCCGCCTGGTTGCAGGTGCGCCCGGTCGAGCTACCCGGGCGTGGCGCACGCCTGGGAGAGCCCTTGCACACCGACATGCAGGGCCTGGCCCGGCAACTGGCGGCCGAGCAGCGCCTGGCGGCCAGCGCCCCTTACGCCTTGCTTGGCCACAGCCTGGGTGCGCTGCTGGCGTTCGAACTTGCCCATGAGTTGCCAGGGCTGGGGTGCACCCCACCCCTGGCGCTGTTCGCCTGCGGTACGGCGGCGCCCACCCGCCGTGAAGACTACGATGGCAACAACTGGCGCGAGCCCAAAACCGACCCCGAGTTGCTCGACGAACTGCGCACACTGCAGGGTACGCCGGAAGAAGTGCTGGCCAACCCTGAGCTGATGAGCCTGACGCTGCCCATTCTGCGGGCCGACTTTCTGCTGTGCGGCACCTACGCCTATCGTCAGCGCCCTGTGTTGCAATGCCCGTTGCATGTGCTGGGCGGCGATAGCGACCGCGCCAGTGATGAGCAACTCGACGCCTGGCGGCTGGAGACGCGCGGTGCCTTCTCCAGGCAAATGTTCAGCGGTGGCCATTTCTTCATCCACGAGCATGAAGAGCGCGTACTGGCTGCCCTGACCAGCGCACTGGAACCGTTGCGCCAGTCCGCCTGATTGACGTCCCCGGTTGCCTGGGAGAGGCTAGGGCTTTTCCCAGGCAAGGGGCAGGCAATGCTGATTGATGCGAACAAGGCCACGCTGCTGGTCATCGACATCCAGGAAAAACTCATCGGCGCCATGAGCGACCCTGAAGGCACCCAGGCCCGCGCTCGCTGGTTGTTGGCGGTGGCAGCAGAGCTGAAATTGCCGACGGTGATTTCGGAGCAATATCCCAAAGGTCTTGGCCCTACACTCGGGCCGTTGCTGGAAGCCGCGCCGGGGGCCAAGGTGGTGGAAAAAAACCATTTCTCCTGCGTCGCTGCCCAGTGCCTGCCCAGCGAATTGATGGCGCGTGAGCAGGTCATCGTCTGCGGCATGGAAACCCACGTGTGCGTATTGCAAACCGTGCTTGGCCTGCTGGCGCTGGGCAAGCAGGTGTTCGTGGTGGAGGACGCCTGTGACAGCCGTACCCAGGCCAACAAGGCCGCCGGGTTGGCGCGCATGCGCGGTGCCGGGGCGCAGGTGGTGACCCGCGAGATGGTGGTGTTCGAGCTGATGGGCAGTGCCAGCCACCCGTCTTTCCGCCATATCAGCAAGACGTTTCTGGTGGGGGAACAGCCCTGAACCGGCGCGCGGTAATGGGCGTGGTGATCGCCCTGGCGCTGCTGCAAGGCTGCGCCGGGCGCCGCGAACCCACCCCCCAGGCCGACCCGGCGCAGGTGCGTGCGCAGCTCATGCGCCTGCTGCCGGCACAGGCACGCGACCGGGCGGGCTGGGCTGACGATATCCAGACGGCGTTTCAGGCCCAGGGCATTGAGCCCAGCCAGAGCAACCTGTGTGCGGTGCTCGCGGTGACCGAGCAGGAGTCCACCTTCAACGCCGACCCGCAGGTACCCAACCTGGGGCGTATCGCCCGACAGGAAATCGACCGCCGTGCGGCACGGCTGTATATTCCCAGATTGCTGGTCGACGGCGCATTGAAAACTTCCTCCGCCAACGGTCAGAGCTACCAGCAGCGGCTGCTGTCGGTGCGCAGCGAGCGGCAACTCAGCGAATTGTATGATGAGGTGATCGCCCGGGTGCCGTTGGGCAAGACCTTGCTCGGCGGCCTGAACCCGGTGCGCACCGGTGGGCCGATGCAGGTGAGCGTCGCCTTCGCTGAACGGCATGCACAGGGCTACCCCTACAGCCAGGCTGGCAGTATCCGCGAGGAGGTGTTCAGCCGCCGTGGCGGGATGTATTTCGGCATCGCCCACCTGCTGGGTTACCCGGCCAGCTACGACCGCCAGCTGTACCGTTTTGCCGACTTCAACGCAGGCTGGTACGCCAGCCGCAATGCTGCGTTCCAGGCGGCGCTGAGCCAGGTGACGGGCGTGCAACTGGCACTGGACGGTGACCTGATAGCCCCTGGTGCGATCATGCCAGGTACCACAGAGCAGGCTGCGCGCAGGCTGGGCGCCAAGCTTGGCTTGCGCAACCCGCAGGTCCGCAGCCAGCTGGAGCAGGGCAGCCAGCTGGACTTCGAAGACAGCCGTTTGTACGCGGGGGTGTTTGCGTTGGCTGATACCGCCGCTGGCAAGCCACTGCCACGTGCGGTGCTACCCGGCATCGAGCTGAAAAGCCCCAAGATCACGCGCAAACTGACCACGGCCTGGTTTGCCGGGCGGGTGGATGAGCGGTATCAGCGGTGCATGCGGCGTTAGCGACGCGGTTCTCGGTTACGATCGCCGGCAAGCTGGGTCCCACAGGCCCCAGCGGAAGCCGGCACACACTGCATCAACTTTCGCCCAGCGCCTTGATCACCTGGTCGACACTGGCCTTCAGCCCCCCCAGCGCATCCTCAGGGTCACTCTCCACCACCACCAGCTTGGCCCCGGATGCCTTGATCACCTCGGCCACCGCAGCCTCCGGCTGCCGATGGTCCAGCACCAGGGCCACATCCTGCGCCTTCAGGTTTGCCCCCAGCGCCTCGAGCGCGGCGGTATCCCAATCGTTCGGCAGCGGTTGCTCCACCACATCCAGGTTCAACCCGCTGGCCAGGTAGCTCAGCCGCTCCGACAGGCTCACCACTGTCAGGTTGTCGACCTTGGCCAGGCGTATCTGGCTGCTGGCGGCCAGCTCCAGCAGTTGGCGCTTGAACCCCGCTAGGTTGCCCTGGATCCTGGTCTTGTCCTGTGGGGAAAGCCGCTCCAGGTCATTGGCCATCACATCCGCCATGCGCCCGAGGTTGGTGGGGTTCAGCCAGGGGTAGGCGGCATGGGCATCGTCACCGCTCACCGCGATGCCCGGCAGTGCGCCGTCGACGGGGCGCGCCGCGTCAATTTCCACGATGCGGATATTGCTGCGCCTGGCCACCGGGTACAGCGGGTCGTCGCGCCATATGGAGCGCAGCCCGATCACCGCGTCGGCTTGCTGCGCCGCCTTCTGCAAACTGGCGCCGCCGCGCCCGCTGAAGTACGACGGTTGCCGGCTGGCAGGCAGGTTGGCCGGTGCTGCCCGTTTCAGCTCCACCGTGGTGCCGTCCAGCAGGGAGCTCGCCAGGCTATGGGTCACGGGCAGGGCGGTCAGTACTTGGGTGGCGAACGACAGCGACGGCAGGCTGGCCAGGGCCACTGTCAGGGTCAGGCGTTTCAGGTTCATGCCGGGTTTCCTTGCAGGCGTGGGACGAGGGCGCGGGCCAGTGCCGCGAGGGCGAAACAGATGCCGGCAACCAGGATGATCGCGGCGCCTGAAGGCACCGGCAGGTCGCAGACGATGGGCAGCAAGATACCGAGCAGGGTGCTGAGCGTGGCGATCAGCACCGACAAAAAGAAGAAGCCTTTGAGCGACTGGCTGACCAAACGCGCGGCGGCAGCGGGGATCACCAGCAGGGCACCCACCAGGATCGCCCCGATCACTTTCACCGAGGCCACGGTGACCAGCGTGACCAGCACCACGAACAGGTAATCCAGGGTTTTCACTGCTACGCCGCGCACGGCAGCCAGCTGCGGATTGAAGCTGGCCAGCATGATCCGGTTGTACAACGGCAAGGCCAGGGCCAGCACCAGCGCAGCGACGATGCCCAGCACGACCAGGTCCTGGCCGCTTACGGTCAACACCGACCCGAACAACACGTTTTCCAGGATGTGCACGTTGATCTTGCCGGCCAGCATCAACAGCAGGCTTGCCCCGAGGGCCAGGGACACCGACAGGAACACGCCGATCAGCGTATCCGGCGACAGCCCCGTGCGGTTGCGCAGGAAGTTGAGCAGGATGCCGAACAGCAGGCAGTAGCCGAACAGGCTGCCATAGGGACCGGTGTAGGGCTCGCCCAGCAGGATGCCGATTGCCACGCCGGTGAGCGCCGCATGGCCGACCGCTTCAGAGAAGAACGCAAAGCGCTTGACCACCACCAAGGTGCCGAGCCCACCCAGGACCGGGCCGATCATCAGGCCCGCCAGCAAGGCGTTGACCACAAAACCGTAGGCCAGTGCCTCCGGCAGGTAGCCCAGTGTGGCCCACTGCTGGACCAGTTGACGGAAGGATTCGAAACTCATCAGGCAAGGCTCTCGCTGCGCGGGTGAACGGAGAACAGGCCGAGCAGGCGCTCGGGCGTGAGGGCCTGGGCGGGCGGTGCGTCAAAGAGCACCTTGCGGCTCAAGCCGGTTACCCGGTCTGCCAGGCGCAGCACCGCCTCCAGGTCGTGTTCGATCCACAGCACTGTCGTGCCGGCCTGGCGCCAACCGGCCAGCAACTGCTCGAACACCTGAATGCCTGCCTCGTCCAGCGCCGACATGGGCTCGTCCAGCACCAGCAATTGCGGCTCGGGGATCAGGCCCTGGGCCAGCAGCACCCGTTGGCGCTCACCACCCGACAGCGCGCCCATGCGGCGCTTGCGTTTATCCAGCATGCCGACCCGCGCCAGCGCGGCGTCGATGGCGGGCTGCACCCGTCGGGACAAGCCCAGGAACGCGGGGCGTTTCTGGCACATGGCGGCCATGAAGTCATCGACGGTCATGGGCAGCCCACGGTCGAATTCCAGCGCCTGTGGCACATAGCCGATAACCTCCCGCTCGCCCGGCCAGCGCAGGGTTAACTGACCTTGATGCGGCATCTGCCCAAGCAGTGTCTTGATCAACGAACTCTTGCCGCCACCATTGGGGCCGACGATGGCGTGCACGGTGCCGGGCGCGACGCTGAAGGTCACCTGCTCAAGAATGCGCGTGCGCCCCAGGGTGAGGTCGATGCCACCGAACTCGATGGCCGGGCCACAAGCCGGCTGCACGTGGGCGGCGGCGGTCATGCGCGGTTCTCCTGGATGGCACGCACCACGGTATCGAGGTTGCGCTTCATCTCCACTTCATACTTGTCCTTGGTGTATTCCCCGTAGGAGATGTGGGTCAGTGGGTACAGGCGAACGCCGGCCTCGCGCTGGATGGTTTCCACGTAGGCGGAAGGGAAGTCCATCTCTGAAAAGATCACCCGCACATCCAGCGCCTTCAACTGGTCGATGGTCTTTTTCAACTGGGCGGGGCTGGGTTCGATGCCATGGGCCGGCTCCACCACGGCGGTGACTTCCAGGCCGAAGTCGCGCACCAGGTAGTCGTAGGCGGCATGGATGGTGGCCACGCGGAAGGTGGCGCTGGGTGCCTCGGTCACCTTGGCCAAGGCCTCGGCCCGCAGGGTGCGCAGGCGCTTGCCATAAGCGCGGGCGTTCTGCGTGTAGAACTTGGCGTTTGCCGGGTCCAGCTTGCCAAGCTCGCGGGCGATGTTGTTGACCTGCGCAATGGTGGTGCTGATGGACAGGAAGGTATGGGGGTTGACGACCTTGCCGGCACCCCGTGCGGCGATGCCTGTGGCGGCGAGCAAGGGGACGTTCTGGTTGGACTCGATGGTGGCGATGCCGGGCTTCTCGCTGGCGGCGATCATGCGGTCGGCAAAATCGTCATGGCCTACACCGTTGAGCACCACCACGTCCAGTGTACCGATGCGCTTGATGTCCTCAGCCCGGGGCTCGTAGGCGTGGGGGTTGAAACCCGCAGGAATCAACGGCACCACTTCTGCCTTGTCTGCGACGATATTGCTCACATAGCTGTAGTACGGGTGCAGGGTGATGCCGATGCGCAGTGGCTTGCCACTGTCGGCCAGGGCCGTGGCCGGCAGGGCGATGGCCAGAAGCAGGGCGAGGGCGGAGCGAAACATGGGAAGTCCTTTTGGGTTCAGTGGCGGTGTTCGCGGGTGACACCGGCGTCGTAGTGGCTGACCACCTGCCGCCAGCCCGCTGCAATCAAGGCTGCCTGGCCGAGGTCGTCAGGTGGCATGTGGCTGCTGTCGCGGCGTAGCCAGATATCCGGTTGGCCGTCGTTGCCAGCGGGCAGGATCAGCAGCAGGCTGCCGGCGATGTCCGGGGCCTGGCTGCGGCCGAGGTAGGCGCCGGCCTGCAGCCACGTCCACTGATGGTTGCCGCGGCTCTGGCTGCCGGCGTCATCGACGAAAGGCGGCAGGCCGTCTTCGGCCAGCGCCTGCACACCCGGGGCAGCCTGGCGTTCTTCGCGCAGCATCTGGATTTCGTCGAAGGCCACCCTCAGGTCGGTATACAGGCCCTGTTCGGCTGCAGTCAGGTCACGGCGTGCATCGAGCTGGTGGCGCTCGATGGCCTGCTCGTCTTCACGCTCGCCACGCAGCGCCACCACCCCTGCTGCCAGCAAGACGATCAGTGCGCTGAACAGCAGCACGTACAGGGTTTCGTGCCCGGCACCCGCCGGGCGTATCACCTGGGCGCGGCTCATGGTTGTGGGATGTCGGCGTAGTCGACTTCCACCACATGCCCGGGGCCGGCGTCGAACAGCACATAGAACTCGCCATCAGGGCGCTTGAAGGTCAGGGTCGAGTCTTCCCCCAGCTTGCCGCCGACCAGCACCTGCTCGTCGTAACCAATCACGTCAAGGGTTACGCCAGGGGCGCCGCTGCCATCGGAGAAGCCCCCCGTGCACTTGACCTGGCCGCTGGCAAGTTCCTCGCATTCGCACATGGGGTTGTGGGCCATCGCCGGGGCGGCGGCCAGTAGCAGCATCGGTAGCGCGAAGGTGCGCATCAGGTGTTTCATTTCTTGCCTCCTTGTTTCTTGAGCCACGCCACGGTAGCGGGGGATGCCTGGGCCAATGGGACCGAAGCCTGGTGCATGCTGCCGTCCCAGCCTTCCACGGTGATCCAGATCTGGGCATCGGGGCTGGTGCGTGGGGGAATGGGCAATGAGGTGGCCATGCTGTAGGGCGCACCGAAGAAAATGGTGCCAGCAGCGCGCAGGCTGCGTGGTTTTCCGATACGCAGGTAGGTCGCCTTCACGTCCTGGATGCAGGCCTTGCACAGTGCTGCGTTGAAGACTTTGAAAAAGCCGGCAGGGCCGTCGGCCAAAGGTGCCTCATCGCGCATCTCGGCCAGGTCCAGGCTGTAGGGGCCAACTTGGATGTCGCGCACGATGTTGGCGCCCAGGCCCGCGTCGCCGCGGAACAGTTTGGCATCGGCGAAGTACTTGGGCATGAAGCCCAGTGGAATGAGGATCAGCAGGATGTTCAGGTGAAAGCGCCATTTCAGCCAGGCTTGTTTCAACGGGCTGGCGGTGAGGGTCTGGGCCCGGCTCATGAGTGGATCTCCACAGTGGTTTCACGCGGGAGGTTGCGGGGGGCGCGTTCACCACGCTTGAGCGCGGCCGCAGTGGCCTGGGCGGTACGCTTGGTCCAGATAAGCAGGCCGCTGAACACCATCAGGGTCAGTACTAGCCCGAAGAAGAACCACACCAGCTTGATCGGCAAGCCACCAAAATCGCCCGTGTGCAGCGGGCGCATGGATTCGGTGACGAACTCCAGCGCCGACCTGTCGCTGATCAGAAACTGGCTGTCGATCGTGCGGGTGTAAGGGTTTACCGCCGCACTCTGGTGCATCAATGGGTACCAGCCTGGGCCGCCCAGGTTGATGTGGCTGTAAGCGGTAGACGGCAGTGAAACGAAGCTGACTTCCAGCCCGGGGATGGCCAGGCCTGCCAGGCGCACAGCCTCGTCCAGGTCGATGCGCGGGGCTGGGGAACCGTCTTGGGTTTGCGGGACCTGCTCCCGGGCGATGACAGGCACGACCTTCTCGCTTGAGAGGGTGATGTGATTGTCAAAAAGGATCGCCTGGATCAGGAACCAGGTACCGGTAATGGAAATGACTGCAATGAACCAGATTGACCACACTCCGGCCAGGCGGTGCAGGTCACCCCAGAAAATCCGGGAGCCATGGCCGGTTCGCACCGGTTTGAAGAAGCCCTTCCAGAACTTCTTGTACACCACCAGCCCGGTCACCAGCGAAGCCAGCATGGGCAGGCCCAGTATCGAGACCAGGTACCACCCCCAGCTATAGCCATTGGTGAAGGGCACCAGCCACCAACCGTGCAGCGCGCGGGTGAAGGCTTCGAAGTTGAAGTCCGGGGTCTTGCCCTGGATGGCGCCGGTGTAGGGGTTTACATAAAGCGTCGGGCTGGTGCCGTCTGGCAGGGTGACATTGGCCTTGACGGCGAAATGCGAGCCATCTGGCTGGCTGAGGCCACCCACGATCATGTCTGGCTTGGCTTCATGCAGGGCATCCAGTACCTGCTGGAAGGTCATGCGCTGCACGTCGCCATCAGGCTTGTTCGCCCGCACCGCCGGGTCGGCCAGCCAGACGATCTCCTGGCTGACCACGGCGAGCATGCCAGTGAAACAAACGATGAGCACGAAGAACCAGATCGGCAAGGCGAGCCAGCTGTGGACCAGGAACCACAACCTGGACTTGGATTTTTTCGGTGTTTTGGCCATCAGACAGTCTTCTACAGGGGATAGTCGAGCGTGAGCCCAACCAAAAAGGGCTGTACTGATAAGGACGAATGAGAATCAAAAAACCGTCGTTTTAAATGCAAGCAAATGTTTCAGATGGCCGAAGCCGGCCCGTGGTGGAACCATGGGCCGGCCTGGAAGAGGTGGGTCAGGCGCTGGTCAGCGCTACAGCAGGTTGCGATTTGCCTTGCAGGTGCGACAGGTCGTGGTAGAGGGCCCGGCCAATTTCTGCTGCACGCGATGGCAGCACAGACAGCAGGGTGTCGCTCAGGCCATGGCTGTTCTCACAGAACCCCTGCAGATACACCGCAGCCTGCAGGTCAGGGCTGGCCAGTACCCGGTAATTGCGGTCGACGTTGAAATCCTCCAGGTAACCTGCCAGCGGCGCCAGCAGCTCGCGGTGCGAGCGACGTTCGTAGCCGGTCGCCAGGATCACGGCGTCGTAGCGGTGCGTCTGCTGCTGGCCGGTGGCGAGGTCACTGAGTGTCAGCTCCAGCCCGTCGCGGGTGGCCACCACCGCTTCAACCTGGCGCCTGCACAGCACGTTGTGACGGTGCTGGTGGGCGACCTTCTGCCTGTAGAGCACGCCGTAGATGCGTTCGATCAGGTTCAGGTCCACGACCGAGTAGTTGGTGTTGTGGTATTCACCCAGCAACTTGCTGCGTTGTTCGGCAGGCTCGTTGAAGACTAGGTCGGTGTAGTCCGGGGCAAAGATTTCGTTCACGAACGGGCTGTCGTCTGCGGGCTTCAGGGCTGTGGCACGCAGGATCATGTCCACCTTGACCGACGGGTAGCTGTCATTCAGGTCGATGAATGCCTCTGCGGCGCTCTGGCCCGAGCCGATCACTGCAATGCGCATGGGTTTGCCGTCGGTGCAAGGCAGTTTCTTCAGGCTGCTGAGGTACTGGGAGTGGTGGAATACCCGAGGGTCATCCTTGAACGCGCCAAATTTCTGCGGAATTTTCGGGGTGCCACCACTGCCCACCACCACCGAACGGGTACGACGGCTGTATTCCCGGCCCTGGGCGTCGCGCGACACCAGCCGCAAATGTTCGACGCGGCCGGCTACAACCTCGGGCTCGATGCGCAGTACTTCTTCGCCATACACGGCCTGGGTGGCGAAGTGCTCCGCAGCCCAGCGCAGGTAATCGTTGTACTCCAGGCGGCACGGGTAAAAGGTGCCCAGGTTGATGAAATCGGCCAGGCGTTGCTTCTGGTGCAGGTAGTTGACGAAGCTGTAGGGGCTGGTGGGGTTGCGCAGCGACACCAGGTCCTTGAGGAACGAGATCTGCAACTCGCTCTGGGTCGCCAGGGTTTCGCCATGCCAGCGGTAGTCCTGCTGTTTGTCGATGAACAGTGCATCCAGTGCATGGCCCTGCACTTCGGCGAGTTCCTCCAAGGCGATGGCCAGGGCGAGGTTCGAGGGGCCAAAGCCCACGCCGATCAGATCTTTGATAGTTTCCTGCTGTGAGGCCTGGGTCATGGCTGCAATTCCCTGAAGGTCGAATGTGAGCGCGCCAGCGCTGATACATGTTTTGGAACGAGCCAGGGGATAGGGAATTTAGCAGCCTAAAGACCCGGCCACGGCGGCCGATAGGCAGAGGTAGGACGAACATAACCTTTGAAGGGAGCCCACATGGCAGGGATAAACGCAGGCAACCTGATGATCAATGGGGTCTCGGCCCAGGCACTGAGTGAGGCCGCCGCTACCGCTCAGGCCGCCACCCCTGGCGGCGCTGTGACCATCCCCAGCGACAGCATGCGGATTTCCAAGGCTAGCCAGACGCAAAACACCGAGGCCAGCGACCTGGGTGAATCGGAAGCGGTGAAGCAGCTGCGGCAATTGATCAAGGATCTGCAAAAGCAGCTGGCCGAGGAGCAGAAGCAGCTGGCAGCACTGATGGCCAGCAACATGGAGGACACCGCCAAGGCCGCTGCGGTGGCGGCCAAGCAAGCCAGCATCGCCAACCTCAGCGGGCAGATCTTGGCGGCCTCCGGGCAATTGCTGCAGCTATTGAAGGACAGCGGCAGCAGCAGCGCCGGCGCCACGTTCAGCGCCGAGGCCTGACCTGCGGTGAGGGCTACTCGGCCGCAACTCGGCCCTTGCCGTGTCTATCGGCCTTGTACTGCATGGCCACGGCCGGGGCCGGTTTGGTCGCACCGGTTTCCAGCCATTGGCGCATACGGCTGGCATCGGCGAAGTGGGTGTACTTGCCAAACGCATCGAGAATCACCATCGCCACAGGGCGGTTGTCCATGCGGGTCAACAGCACCAGGCAGTGCCCTGCCTCGTTGGTAAACCCCGTCTTGGTCAGCTTGATGTCCCAGTTGCTCTTGTTGACCAGGTGGTCGGTGTTGCGGAAACCCAGGGTGTAGTTGGGCTTGCGGAAGGCCACCGTTTTTTCACGCGTGGTCGACAGGCTGCTGAGCATGGGGTACTTGCGCGACGCCATCAGCAGCTTGGTCAGGTCCCGGGCAGTGGAGACGTTCTGGGTGGACAGCCCGGTAGGCTCCACATAGCGTGTGTGGGTCATGCCCAGGCTGCGGGCCTTGGCATTCATTGCCTTGATGAACGCCGGATAGCCACCGGGGTAGTGGTTGGCCAGGGTGGTGGCCGCACGGTTTTCCGATGACATCAGGGTAATCAGCAGGGTTTCGTGGCGGTTCAGTTCACTGCCCAGCCGCACCCGTGAATAAACGCCTCTCATCTCCGGGTTGTTGGCGATGGTCATGGTCAGCATTTCATCCATCGGCTGCTTCGCGTCCAGCACTACCATTGCCGTCATCAACTTGGTGACCGAAGCGATGGGCAGCACCCGGTCTGGACGGCTTGAATACAGTTCCTGGTTGGTGTTCAGGTCGATCAGCAACGCGCTGCCCGATGCCAGGTGCAGTTTGGCAGGGTCGCGCTGAAGTTGGGCGTGAGGCTGAGCGGCAGCAGCAATCGACGTGTGGGTTGCGGTACCTGTGAGCAACAGCAGCAGGCTGAGGATGGACAGGGTTGTTTTCACGTTGTGACTCACTAATGGTTGGTATGTCGTTGGCTGTGCGAGGGTTTTTCCCAGAACCGGCGCATTCTGGAGTATGGCTGAACAGCTGTCGAATGCCTTATTCCAAAAGGGCGCAAAGTGAAGAGAATTTAATCCGGGCCGCAAGGCGGCCCCAAGTCATATGACTACGCACTCGCCCTCGGCCGCCTTGCCCAGGCGTGCGCTGAACGGGGCGCTGATGGTGCAGCGCAACCCTTCGACGTGGTAGGCAAATTCCGCCTTCCCATCGAACGCATTGCGCAAGCTGCCGTGAATCATCAGCGAACCGTACCCTTTGCGCTGGGGAGGGCTGACCGGCGGGCCATTATGTTCCTGCCATGCGAACCTGAATTGGCAGCCTTCTTCGGCATGGTCTTCCAGGTGCCAGCGGATAGTCGCCGCGCCCCCAGGCTGGGAGAATGCCCCGTACTTGGCGGCGTTGGTTGCCAGTTCGTGCAAAACCAACGCCAATGCGGAGGCAGCCTCGGGCGCCAGGATGATGTCAGGGCCCGAGTAGCAGCCTGCCGTCTCTGCCATATACGGGGCCAGGGTTTCAGCCAGCAACTCAGTGAGGCGCGATGATTTGTCGGCCAATGCCAACGCGTGAGCTTTCTGCATCATCAACAAGCGGTTGTCCAGCGTTCTACGAAACTGCGGGAACTCCGGGTAGTGCCTCGCTGTGAGCACCGCGACCGCACCGATGGTGCTGAACAGGTTTCTCATGCGGTGATCGAGTTCCGCGATAAGTATCTGGTTAGCCTCCTGGGTGCGGCTGTAGGCACACAGTTGCGCACACAGCCGTGAAGCGCAGGTGATGGCGTGGCGCTGCTCGGGATTGAGTGGCCTCTGCGGGTCGTAGATGACGGCCAGCGTACCCTGCACATCGCCCTCTTTGCTCAAGGCAGGGAATGAGGCCAGCGCCAGCAAGCGGTGCTGGTGAAACAGGTTTTTCCATTCGGGAGAAAAACGCGCATCGGTGGCGACTTCAGGCACCTCTATGACCTTGCCACTTAAAATCGCCAGGCCGCAGGAGCCGCGCTTGCCGGTAATCGGGTTGCCCACCAATTGTTTGCTGAAGTCGGCCGGTAGGCTTGGGAAGAGCGAGTACCGAAAGGTTTTACCCGGCTTGTCGAGGATGTTGACACCCACATGGCTGCCGGGAATACCCGCAGCCAGGGCAATGACCAAGGCTTCGAGCAGCGGCAGAATCGAACCGCCCCTGGCCATGACATCCACGGCTCTATCACGAAAATCATCGACCAATGCGGTCATATGCAGGAAGCCTCGTCCGGAAATACCAACGCTGTTCGTCAGCGGAGGGACGAATGCTCAGCCTTGGAAGGTTACCGCTTTTTGGTACTGGCCGCAGTAGCGATGAAAACGGCGTGCACCGAGCCGCAAAAAAAGAGCCCGCACGAAGGCGGGCAACAAGGGAGGGAGCAACGCATGAAATGGGGTGTCATGCCAACAACGTGCCGGGTTGCAACTGCTCGGCCAGCTCTTTGGCAGATGCCAGGCTAGGCAACGGACCACTCACCGCTTCGCCGTTGCGTATCAGGTACCAGCAGGCCAACAGGCCCTGCTCCCGCAGCGGGGTAGGCACTGCGCTGCCGACAACGGACATGATCTGGATAGTGGCCATGGGTGCCTCCTGTGGAACATGGCTCTACCTTAGCCATCAGCGCGTGGCATGAGAAATCAACGTGCTCAATAGTCGTTATCAGTTCTTTCAACCTTACCAGCGGGGTGGGCCGTAATAGACCGGTGGCGGGCCATAGTAGGCTCGGTAGCCCGGTGGCGGCGGTGGCGGGGCGGGCGCGTAGTAAGGCTGGTAGTAGACCGGCTGGGGCGGTGGCTGTACGTAAACCGGTGGCGGCGCGTAGTACACGGGCGGGCGTTCGACGTAAACGGTGCGGTCATGGCCGCCGTAGGCCGTTGCGCCGATCACTGCACCGACCACAGCGGCACCCAGCAGGGGCCCGGGCCCGGCCCAACCGCGACCATGGGCAGCAGCGGGCCCGCTGATGGCCAAGGCGCCGGCCAGCAGTGCGATTGCGGCAATATTACGGTTCATGGAGCAACCTCGTGGAAAACCCCGAGTCGGGGCCTGCTTACTATGACTCGGCCTCCGGTCTGCTGTGTATGGGGGAAGGGTAAAGGTTGTGTAAGGGGCGACAAATGGAGCGCTCTGGTACGCTGCTCAATCGTTTTACTAATGACCGAGGAGCAGCCATGTCCACCACCCCCAGCAGGGATACCGTACTGTGCATTTCCCTGGCAGGCCGCCCTGGCACCTTTGGTGTGCGCTTTCATAACCACCTGTATCAACAGCTCGGCCTGGACTTCTACTACAAGGCCATGCGCACCGATGACCTGCCAGCGGCGGTGGCGGGTATCCGCGCACTGGGCATTCGCGGGTGTGGGGTCTCCATGCCCTACAAAGAAGCCTGCATGGCGCTCGTGGATGAGATCGACCCTTCCGCAGCCGCCATCGAGTCGGTCAACACGCTGGTGAACACCGACGGCCACCTGAAGGCCTACAACACCGATTACATGGCCGTGCGCCAGTTGCTAAGCCAGCATCAGGTCGACCCTTGTACCGCGTTTGCCTTGCGCGGCAGCGGCGGCATGGCCAAGGCAGTGGCCAGCGCCCTGCGCGATGCAGGCTTTACCGAAGGCATCATCGTCGCCCGCAACGAGCAGGCGGGCCGACAGTTGGCGGATGTTTGCGGCTATCGCTGGCTGCCCGAACTGGGCGACCTGTGCCCACCGATGCTGGTGAACGTTACACCGGTGGGCATGGCCGGCGGCCCGGAGGCCCATCAGCTGGCATTCAGCGAAGACGCCATCGCTGCGGCCGAGCGGGTCTTCGACGTGGTCGCGATGCCTGCGCAAACGCCACTCATCAGCCGCGCCCAAGCGTTGGGCAAGCCGGTCATTACCGGCCTGGAGGTGATCGCCCTGCAGGCGCTGGAGCAGTTTGTGCTGTACACCGGTGTGAGGCCCACGCACAGCCAGGTGCAGGCAGCGGTGGCTTACGCCAGGGAGGCCTGATGCCCGATCACGATGCCTCAGAACACCTGCTGCCCATCGTCCAGCTGGCGATCGACCAGTGCGCGACCGTGAGCCAGCGATACGTGCTGGGCATTGCCAAGGTCGGAGAAAAACTGCATCGGCATCGACAGACGTCTGCTCATATGCCCATCAGGGGCAGTAATCAGGCAGCCGGCGCTGTAGGGCAGGGGCGAGTCGGGGTGGGGCATCACACTGGCGGTGATGATGTGCTGGCGGTATTCACAGTGCAGGGATTGCATGGTCAGTACCTCGCTGTGGCAGGTGAAGCCTTCACTTCATATACCACAGCGGGGCGCCCGGGGGCCTCGGCCCGACGAGCGAGCCCGGCAGGGCCTCAGCCCTTGAGGTCGGTGGGCTGGATCACTTCAACCCAGTAGCCATCAGGGTCCTTGATGAAGGCCAGGTGGTTCATGCGGCCATCCTGCAAGCGCTTCTGGAAGGGTACGCCCAGGGCTTCGAAGCGTGCGCAGGCGACACGGACATCCGGTACCGAGACACAGATATGGCCGAAACCACGTGGGTCGGTATTGCCATCGTGATAGGCAAAACCGGCATCGCTTTCAGTGCCGTGGTTGTGAGTGAGCTCGAGTACACCCGGGATCGATTTCATCCACTGGTGGCGTGCGTGGTCATCCTCGGGAATGTGCTGTGGATCTACCAGGGCGAGGAAGTACAGGCTGAATTCGGCCTCGGGGAAATCGCGCTTGTCCACCAGGCGAAAGCCCAGCACACGGGTGTAGAAGTCCAGCGATTTCTGGATGTCCTTGACCCGCAGCATGGTGTGGTTGAACACGAACTGGGCGGTGGCAGTATCGGGTTGGGCGGTCACGCCCGGCAGGGTTTGCAGATCGTGCAGGCTCATGTGTACTCCTGAGACGGGCCGGGAGTGGTACCCCGGCAAAACGGACAGGCTGCCCATGATACGGCAGTGAATCGATTGCGCAAATAAAACGCCCTGCACGGGGCAGGGCGTTGGAATTAGAGGCCCGCGTGTGCGGGCGCTTGATGGGGTCGCTAATCCTTTAGCTGTGTTGATGATGCCCCCGGCGGTGTGAAAAATGTGTGAAGCAGGTGTTCATGTTTCATCATCATTTGTCAAAACCACCTGCGCATCGCACGCTATGCTCGCGCCTACGAATCCGCGAATCAAACACTCTGGAAGGCACACGTGTGAAAGAAGTCTTGCTCATCGGCATAGGCCCGGGCGACCTCGCCCAGGTCACCTACCAGGCAGTCACCGCTCTGCGCCGCGCCAGCGTGTTCTTCATCATGGACAAAGGCCCTGACAAGCAAGACCTGTTGCACCTGCGCAAACGCATCCTCGAACGCTACCGCCCAGAGGGCGGCTACCGCCTGGTACAAATGCCCGACCCTGCACGGGAAGGCAACCCAGCCGATTACGTGGGCGCCGTGCGTGATTGGCACCGAGAGCGTGCCACCGTCTATGCCACGTTGATCGAGCAACACATCGCTGTGGGCGAGCGCGGCGCCTTCCTGCTGTGGGGCGAGCCAACCCTGTACGACAGCACGCTGCGTATTTTAACGCGGGTGCGCGAGCAGGGCGTGCAGTTGCAGGTGCACGTCATCCCTGGCATCAGCAGCGTGCAAGTATTGGCAGCGCGTCATCAGATAACCCTCAACCGAATTGGCGAACCTCTGGTAATACTGCCCGGGCGGCAATTAGCGGGGGTCGGCCGAATTGACAATGTGGTAGTCATGCTTGACGGCCAGTGCGCATTCGCCACGCTGAATGATCCGGCCCTTACGATCTACTGGGGCGCCTACCTGGGCACCGAAGACGAATTGCTGGTTGCCGGCCCTCTGGAGGCCGTCAAATCGCGCATCCTTGAACTGCGGGCCGGCGCGCGGCGTCGCAAAGGCTGGATCATGGACACCTACCTGTTGCGACGCGAAACAGCGGGCTAAACCTGTTAACCCTCGTCCCCCGCACCTGGGCCCACGATCGCGGCCACCTTGTCCCGGAGCTGATCGATGCTGAACGGCTTGCTGATCCGGTGCATGCCCTCCGGCAGATCGAAGCTGTCGGCATAGCCACTGGCGAACATGATGTTGAGTACCGGGCGCAAGCCCCGCGCACGGGCCGCCAGCTCTTCACCCCGAATGTCCGGCAAACCCACATCGGTTATCATCAGGTCCAGGTGCTGGTTAGCGTCCTCGAGTACTCGCAGGGCAGACGTTGCGTCTTCTGCCTCGATAATCTCGTAGCCGAGTTCTTCGAGCACATCGACCATCAGCATGCGTACGATGTCGTCGTCTTCGACTACCAGAAGGGGCATGGTTGGGATCCTGTCGTTAATAGTGTCTCTAATCTGTAAGCTGAAGGGCCCCAGAAGTTCCCGAGGATACCTTTCTCATCAATTAGATGGAACGATTGGCGCAGGCATCTTTCAAATACTGGCTAAATGCCCCGCCCTGACCGACCAGGCAGGATTTGCTTCACGCAGGCGGTGGCTCACAATAACGAATGATCGGCCATGGCCTACATGGACGTTAATTGCTCGGGCGTTATCACATGATTCAAGCAGCCTCGATGGACCAACGCAGCTTTCGCAGGCTGCTGAGCCGCAATATTGGCCTGCCACTGGGCCTGGGCCTGCTGGGCGCCGTGGCGTTCGTTGCCGTGATCAATTATTTGCTCTCGGCCATGCAGTGGGTGGAGCACACCGACCGGGTGATCAGCGACGCCAACGAGACACTGAAGCTGTCCATCGACATGGAAACCGGCATGCGCGGGTTTCTGATCAGTGGTGACGAGCGTTTCCTGGACCCATACGAAGTGGCCAAGCCGCGTATCTTCAACAGCCTGCAGGGGCTGCGCGGGCTTGTGGAAGACAACCCGCTGCAAGTCGCCCGGATTGATCGGCTGATCGCGCTGCAGCGGGCCTGGAACGATTTTGGCGCCGAAATGATCAGCTTGCGGCGCAGCGAGGGTGACTACCGCGAGATGATCGGCAAAGGCCGCGGCAAGCGCCTGACCGATGAAATCCGCCGGGAGTTCGACGACTTGATCGGCGTAGAACAGCAACTGCGCGTGACACGCAATGACTCGGTCAGCACGATTACCGTCACTTCCATTGCCGCCTTCATTATTTTGCTGGTCGGGCTCAGCGCGCTGCTCGCCTACCTCGGCCGCCGCGACCTGATTGCGCTGTCCAGCAGCTACGACCAGAACCTGCGTGCGCAGCAGCGCGCCGCTGAACGGCTGGAGCATCAGGCGTGGTTGCGCAATGGCCAGACGCAATTGGCTCAGCAGGTGCTTGGGCAGCTGACACTGCCCATGCTGGGTGACAACATCCTGCGCTTTTTCGCCTCCTACCTGGGCAGCGTGGTGGGTGCGGTGTATGTGCGCGACGAGCACGGCAAGCTGGTGCGGTTCGCCAGTTATGGCCTGGGCGCCGATGAGCAGGCGCGTGAGCAGCGCCTGGGCGACCATCACGGTCTGCTGGCGCAGGCGGTGCGCGAAGAGCGCATCATCCGCCTGGACGATCTGCCCCAGGATTACTACCGGCTCGCTTCAGGGTTGGGCAGTGGACTGCCGCGCAGTGGCCTGATCGTGCCGGCTACCGAGGACGGCCTGGTCAACGGCGTCATCGAGCTGGGCTTGTTGCGGCCGCTCCAGGAGCGTGACGCCGAGATGCTCGAGCGCGTGGCTGGCAACCTGGGCATGTCCATCGAAACCGCCCGCTACCGCCAGCGCCTGCAGGAAGTACTGGCCGAAACCCAACAGCTCAACGAAGAACTGCAAGTGCAGCAGGAAGAGCTGAAAACGGCCAACGAAGAACTCGAAGAACAGTCGCGCGTGCTCAAGGAATCGCAGGCCTACCTGGAAACCCAGCAAGCGGAACTTGAGCAAACCAACGAGCAGTTGTCCGACCGCACCGACGCCCTGGACCTCAAGAACGAGGAACTCAGCCGTGCCCAGGCCGAGTTGCAGGCCCGCGCCGACGAGTTGCAGCGCTCGAGCAAATACAAGTCCGAGTTCCTGGCCAACATGTCCCACGAACTGCGCACCCCGCTCAACAGTTCGCTGATTCTGGCCAAACTGCTGGCAGAGAACGGTGAAGGAAACCTCAGCCAGGAGCAGGTCAAGTTCGCCGAGTCCATCTATTCGGCGGGCAATGACCTGCTCAACCTGATCAACGACATTCTCGACATCGCCAAGGTCGAGGCTGGCAAGCTCGAAGTGCGACCCGAAACCACCCACGTCGAGCGCCTGGTCGAAGGTTTGCGCGATATGTTCAGGCCGCTGGCCGGTCAGAAAGGCCTGGCGTTCGAGGTCACCGCCGACGCCCAGGTCCCGGCCACCCTCTTTACGGACCGCCAGCGCCTGGAGCAGATCCTCAAGAACCTGCTGTCCAACGCCATCAAGTTTACCGAGCGCGGCCAGGTCAGCCTGAACATCGGCCACACGCCTGGCACGGGCATCACGTTCACCGTGCGCGATACCGGGATAGGCATCGCCGGCGACCAGCAGCAGGCGATTTTCGGCGCATTCCACCAGGTGGATGGCACCAGCAACCGCCGCTACGGCGGCACGGGCCTCGGGCTGTCGATTTCCCGTGACCTTGCCCACCTGCTGGGTGGGCAGATTACCGTCGAGAGCACGCCCGGCAAGGGCAGTGTGTTCAGTCTGACGCTGCCGGAGCACCATGATGGCGTTGAGCAGCAGTTCCAGCCCCTGAGCCTGCGCCCGGCAGCAGAGCCAGTACCCCTGGCACCCGTGCCATCCGCCCTCGCGCCCAAGGCGCCGCCGCTGGCCTTCACCGATGACCGCGAGCGTGCGCCGTTCGCCAACCGCTGCATCCTGGTGATCGAAGATGAGCCGAATTTCGCGCGCATCCTGTTCGACCTGGCCCATGAACTGGGCTACAGCTGCCTGGTGGCCCATGGCGCCGACGAAGGCTTCGAGCTGGCCGCACGGTTCATCCCCGACGCCATCCTGCTCGACATGCGCCTGCCGGACCACTCTGGGCTCACGGTGCTGCAGCGCCTCAAGGAGCAGGCCAATACCCGGCACATCCCGGTACACATCATTTCGGTGGAGGACCGTGTAGAGGCGGCCATGCACATGGGCGCGGTGGGCTATGCGGTCAAACCCACCAGCCGTGAGGAACTCAAGGAAGTGTTCGCCCGGCTGGAGGCCAAGCTCACCCAGAAACTCAAGCACATCCTGCTGGTGGAAGACGACGACCTGCAGCGCGAGAGCATCGCCCGCCTGATTGGCGACGACGATGTCGAGATCACTGCAGTGGGCATGGCGCAGGAGGCGCTGGCACTGCTGCGCGAGAACATCTACGACTGCATGATCATCGACCTCAAGCTGCCCGACATGTTGGGCAACGAACTGCTCAAGCGCATGACGGCAGAAGACATCCGCTCGTTCCCGCCGGTCATCGTCTACACCGGCCGCAACCTCACCCGCGAGGAAGAGGCCGACCTGCTCAAGTACTCGCGCTCGATCATCATCAAGGGCGCACGCTCGCCGGAGCGTTTGCTCGACGAGGTGACGCTGTTCCTGCACAAGGTCGAATCGCAGCTCTCCCATGAGCGCCAGCGCATGCTCAAGACCGCGCGCAGCCGCGACAAGGTGTTCGAAGGCCGCAAGATCCTGCTGGTGGACGACGATGTGCGCAACATCTTCGCCCTGACCAGCGCCCTGGAGCACAAGGGTGCCATCGTCGAGATTGGCCGCAACGGGCGTGAAGCCATCGAGCGCCTTGAGCAGCATGAAGACATCGACCTGGTGCTGATGGATGTGATGATGCCGGAAATGGATGGCTTCGAGGCCACCCGGTTGATCCGCCAGCAACCGCGCTGGCGCAAGCTGCCGATCATCGCCGTGACCGCCAAGGCCATGAAGGATGACCAGCACCGCTGCCTGCAGGCAGGTGCCAACGACTACCTGGCCAAACCCATCGACCTGGACCGCCTGTTCTCGTTGATCCGCGTATGGCTACCGCAACTGGAGCGAATTTGAGTAGCGAACGTAACACCGACATTGAAATCCGTTTGCTGATCGAGGCGATTTACCTCAAGTACAGCTACGATTTCCGCAATTATTCCGGCGCTTCGATCAAGCGCAGGATCCTGCATGCCTTGCGCCAGTTCGACTGCCATACCGTCTCGGCACTGCAGGAGCGTGTGCTGCACGACCCGAGCATGTTCATGCAGTTGTTGCAGTACCTGACGATCCCGGTCAGTGAGATGTTCCGAGACCCCGGCCACTTCCTGGCCTTGCGCCAGGAGGTGGTGCCGTTGCTGCACACCTGGCCATCGATCAAGGTGTGGATCGCGGGTTGCAGCACCGGTGAAGAGGTGTATTCCATGGCCATCCTGCTGCGCGAGGAAGGCCTGCTGGAGCGCACCATCATCTATGCCACCGACATCAACCCCCGTTCGCTGGAAAAAGCCAAGCAAGGCATCTATTCCATGCAGAGCATGCGTGAATACGCCGAGAACTACCGGCTGGCGGGTGGGCGCCGGGACTTCGCCGAGTACTACACGGCAGCCTATGGCAACGCGATCATGGACAGCACCTTGCGCGAGCAGGTGACCTTTGCCGATCACAGCCTGGCCACCGACAGCGTGTTTTCCGAAACCCACCTGGTCTCGTGCCGCAATGTGCTGATCTATTTCGACAAGGCGTTGCAGGACCGCGCCCTGGGCCTGTTCCATGAATCGTTGTGCCACCGCGGCTTTCTGGTGCTGGGCAGCAAGGAGTCGATCGACTTTTCTGCCTACGGTCAGCGCTTCGAACCCTGGGTTCGGCCCGAACGGATTTACCGCAAGCTATGAAGGGTATCCGTGCTGTGGTAATTGGCGCCTCGGCAGGCGGCGTGACAGCGCTGTTCAAGGTGCTGGGCGGGCTGCCGGCCGACATGGCAGTGTCGGTCCTATGCCTGCTGCACTTGCCGCACAACCGCGAAAGCCACCTGGCCGATGTGTTGCAACGCCGCCTGGGCCGGCCGGTGTGCGAAGCGCGTGACAAGCAGCCTGTGCAGCCGGGGGCGATCTACGTGGCCGGCCCTGGCTACCACCTGTCGGTAGAGCGTGACCTGACCCTGTCGCTGAGCCAGGAGCCCCCGCGGCATTTTTCCAGGCCTTCCATCGACTACCTTTTCATGTCGGCAGCGGACGCCTATGGCGAAAGCCTGCTGGGTATACTGCTCACCGGTGCCAATGAAGACGGCGCCGAAGGGCTGGCCTACATCAAGAACAGCGGCGGCCGGACCATCGTCCAGGACCCCCGCGACGCACAGGTTGCGCTGATGCCGGAGGCCGCCCTGGCCCTGCACAGGCCTGACCATATTCTTCCTCTGAGCGGCATCGAGCAGTTGCTCGCAACCCTGGAACCCAGCGTATGCTAAGCCACACCATCGCCAAATTGCTGATCGTCGATGATTTGCCGGAGAACCTGCTCGCCCTCGACGCCCTGATCCAGGGCGAGGACCGTGAGGTGCACCAGGCACAGTCCGCCGAAGCCGCATTGTCGCTGTTGCTCGAGCACGAGTTCGCCCTGGCGATCCTGGATGTGCAGATGCCCGGCATGAATGGGTTCGAGCTGGCCGAACTGATGCGTGGCACGGAGAAAACCCGCAACATTCCGATCGTGTTCGTGACCGCAGCCGGGCGCGAGATGGACTATGCCTTCAAGGGCTATGAAAGCGGGGCAGTGGACTTTCTCTACAAGCCGCTGGATACCTTCGCGGTGAAGAGCAAGGTCTCGGTGTTCGTCGACCTTTACCGCCAGCGCAAAGTGCTGGACCGGCAGTTGCAGGCGCTGGAGCGCAGCCGTCAGGAGCAGGAACAGCTGCTCGGCCAGTTGCAGGCTGCGCGTGGGGAGCTTGAGCGTGCCGTGCGCATGCGTGACGACTTCATGTCGATCGTATCCCACGAAGTACGCACTCCGCTCAACGGCCTGATTCTGGAAACCCAGCTGCGCAAGCTGCACCTGGCGCGCGGCAACCTCGATGCCTTCAGCCACCACAAGCTCCAGGCCATGGTCGAGCGCGATGAACGGCAGATCAACAGCCTGATCCGCTTGATTGAAGACATGCTCGACGTTTCGCGCATCCGCACCGGCAAACTGTCCCTGCGCCCGAAGGCATTCGACCTGTGCCAGCTGGTGCGTGGGCTGGCGGAAAACTTCGCTGCCCAGGCCGCTGCGCTGGACACGTGTATCGAGCTGCAGTGCCCTGGGCATATGCACGGTGAGTGGGACGAATTTCGGATTGAACAAGTACTGGCCAACCTGTTGTCCAATGCTTTGCGTTATGGCGAACGCAAACCTGTGCAGGTTCGGGTTTTCCAGGCGGACGACATGGCGTGCGTCCAGGTGCAGGACCACGGCATCGGTATTGGTGCCGCCAACCAGCGGCGCATCTTCCAGCAGTTCGAGCGGGTGGCGACGCAGCAGGCCACAGGCGGGCTGGGGTTGGGGTTGTACATTTCCGACCAGATCGTACAGGCCCATGGCGGGCGTATAGTGGTGGAAAGCGAGGAGGGCGAAGGTGCCACCTTCACCCTGCAATTACCGCTCGGTGAGCGAGAACAACAAAACGATCAGGTGCGGGCAACCTCTGCCTGAGCCTGGGGTCTGATGGCCAACTGCAAGAATTTCAAGGTTTCGATATGAGTGAAGATGCGCAAGATGTGGTGCTGGTGGTGGAAGACGAGCCGGCAATCCGCATGATTCTGCGGGACTACCTGGCCGGAGAGGGCTACCACGTGCTGGTGGCGGAAGACGGCGAGCAGGCGTTCGCCATTTTGGCGAGTAAGCCGCACCTCGACTTGATGGTGACTGACTTCCGCTTGCCTGGCGGCATTTCCGGTGTAGACATCGCCGAGCCCGCGGTAAAGTTGCGCCCGGACCTGAAGGTGATCTTCATCAGTGGCTACCCGGCGGAAATCCTTGAGTCTGGCAGCCCTATCGCGCGCAAGGCGCCGATTCTGGCCAAGCCATTCGACCTGAATACGTTGCGCGATCAGATCCAGAACCAGCTGTGCTGATGCAGGGCGGGGGTAACGTTGCCAAAAAGTGGGGTGCCTAAGCCAGGGCCCGCTCCAGCCCGCCCAGTACAATGCGTTCCATGAGGGCCAGGCCCGCGCGCGCGGGCAATGCCTGGAGCATGCCTGGCAACTGATTCAGCAACGTTGCCAACACCTGCGCGGTGGCCAGCAATGCCTGTTTGTTCAGCCTGGCCTGCGGTGCAATCAGCCGCAACAACTCCGCCTGATACCGTGAGCGCAACGCCGCCAGCTGTGCCTGCTGCGCCTCGTTGAGGCAGCACAGGTCACGCTCTGCCAGGCGGAACTGCAAGGGCCGCTCGGCATGCAATTGCCAGTGCGCCGCAACCAGGCAACTCAGCGCCGATGCCCCACGTGCCATCGCCTGGCGGCTTTGGCCAAGAGTGGCATGCAGCTCTTCGTACAGCTCCTCGATCAGGTCGAACAGCAGGTCCTGTTTGCTGGGGAAGTGATGATACAGCGAGCCGGCGCTCAGCCCGATGTGGGCGGCCAGTTCGCGCATGCTGACCTGGCCGAAGCCTTTTTCTGCGAACAGCGCCATGGCCCGGTCACGTCGCTCTTCAAAATTGGCACAGCGCAGCGCGGCATCGAGTGGGGGCATGGCGTATCGCCTCAGTAGGTGAAGAAGCCGCGGCCGCTCTTGCGCCCGAGCCAGCCCGCCGCAACCATTTCCCTTAACAGGGGGGCAGGGCGGTACTTGCTGTCGTTGAAGCCCTCATGGAAGGCCTCCATGATCGCCAGCAAGGTGTCCAGGCCGATCAGGTCAGCGAGTGCCAACGGGCCGATGGGTTGATTACAGCCCAGGCACATGCCCGTATCGATGTCTTCAGCACTGGCCAAGCCTTCCTGGCGCACGAAGATGGCTTCGTTGATCATCGGTACCAGAATACGGTTGACCACGAAGCCTGGGCGGTTACCGGCACTGATCGGGCGCTTGCCGAGCTTTTCGGTCAACAGCAGCGCCTGGGCGTAGGTGCCGTCGCTGGTCTGCAACCCGCGGATGATCTCCACCAGCGCCATCATGGGCACGGGGTTGAAGAAGTGCACCCCGATAAAGCGCTCCGGGCGCTCGATACTGGCGGCCAGCTGCGTTACCGAAAGCGACGAGGTGTTGGTGGCGATCACGCAGTCAGTGGCAACGTTGGCCGCCACTTGCTGGAGGATGCGCTGCTTGAGCTGCAGGTTTTCGGTGGCAGCCTCGATGACCAGCTGCGCAGTGCCAAGCCCGGCATAGTCGGTGGTGGTGCGGATACGGGCGCTGGCGGCGGCTGCCTGCTCGGCCGTCAGCGTGCCTTTGCTCACCTGGCGCTGCATGTTTTTGTTCAAGGTGGCGACACCGCGCTCCAGCGCCGCGTCAGCAACATCCACCAGCAAAACCGGGTAACCCGCTATGGCGCAGACCTGGGCGATCCCGTTGCCCATGGTGCCGGCGCCGATCACGGCGATGTGTTCGATGTTCATGGGGCAGCCCTGTTCAGACGCGTTCGAAGACGACGGCGATGCCTTGGCCGCCGCCGATGCACATGGTGGCCAGGGCGTAACGCCCCTGGATGCGTTGCAGTTCATGGATGACCTTGGTGGCGATGATTGCCCCGGTCGCGCCCACGGGGTGGCCCAGGGAAATGCCCGAGCCATTGGGGTTGACCTTGTCCGGGTCCAGGCCCAGCTCACGGGCTACGGCGCAGGCCTGGGCAGCAAAGGCCTCGTTGGACTCGATCACATCCAGGTCTTGCACTTTGAGCCCCGTGCGCGCCAGCACATTGCGGGTGGCCGGGATCGGCCCCAGCCCCATCAGCGCCGGCTCTACACCCGCGTGGGCATAGCCCACCACACGCGCCAGCGGCGTAAGGCCCAGGCGCTTGACCGCATCGCCACTGGCCAGTACCAGGCCGGCAGCGCCATCGTTGATGCCGCTGGCGTTGCCCGCAGTGACCGAACCGTCTGGCTTGAACACGGGTTTCATCCCCGCCAGTTGTTCAGCTGTGACATCCCCGCGTACGTGCTCGTCAACGCTGAACTGCACCGTGCCTTTACGCGTTTTCAGCTCCAGCGGCACGATCTGGCCTGCAAAACGGCCCTCGGCGATGGCGCGGGCTGCGCGCTGCTGGCTGACCAGGGCGAGTTCATCTTGCATCTGCCGGGTGATGCCGCACTGGGTGGCGACGTTCTCGGCGGTAATACCCATGTGGAAGTGCTGGAACGGGTCCTGCAGTACCCCGATGGTGTAGTCGATGCCTTTCAGGTCCCCCATGCGCGCGCCCCAACGGGCCTGTGGCAACAGGTAAGGGCCGCGGCTCATGGACTCGGCGCCAGCGGCCACGGCCACCTCGGCATCGCCCAACAGCAGGCACTGGGCTGCCGAAACAATGGCCTGCAGGCCCGAACCACACAAGCGGTTGACGTTGAACGCCGGGGTTTCCTTCGGCAAGCCGGCGTTGATGGCCGCCACCCGCGCCAGGTAGGCATCGCGCGGTTCGGTGGGGATGACCGTACCCATCACCAGATGGCCAATATGTTCGGCTGCCACACCTGAGCGCTCGATGGCGGCCCGGGTAACCGTGCTGGCGAGGTCGGCCAACGGCAAGTCTTTCAGTGCGCCGCCAAAGCCACCGATGGCGGAACGGACGGCACTGACCACGTAGATTTCTTTGCTGCTCATGGGCGCTCCAGAAGCTAAAGCATGGCGGGACCGGCCCAGCCTCTGCGAGAATGGCCGGTGACCCGGGAGTGGGTCCGAGTCTAGGCAAAGGCACCGTTGCAGCCTATGCCGGAACTGTTCAGAACCCTTGGCGTTTTTTGCCACTCAGCATAGACAGCGAACACCACCATGCGCGATAGCGATTCGGTCGCCGTGTACTTCCTCAGCCCCATGCTGCACGCACTGCGCAACGACCCCACCGTGCGCGACTCATACCTGCGGGCGGCGGGCATCGACCCGCACGTGCTGCAGCAGCCGCAGGGGCGCGTGCCGGCCAAGGCAGTTGCCAGGCTGTGGCTGGCCCTGATCCAGCACCTGGACGACGAGTTCTTCTGCCTGGACAGCCATGGCATGCCGTTGGGCAGCTTTGCCCTGATCTGCCGGGGCTTGATCCTGGAGCCCAACCTGGAAAAAGCCCTGCGCCAGTGCCTGGCAGGGTTCGGCCTGTTCCTGCGTGACCTGCGCGGCAGCCTGAGCGTGCGCGGTGGCAGGGCGTTGCTAAGCGTGCAATCGAGCATCCCGGACCCTCTGACCCGCGTTTATGCCGAAGAAACCTACCTGGTACTGATGATTGGCATGCTCTGCTGGCTGGCCGGGCGGCGCATTGCCATCGACCGCACCGAACTGGCCGTCGGGCGCCCGGCTCAGGAGGACGACCTGCTGTTGTGGGGGCCGGACCTGCGGCTGGGCAGCGGGCGCACCGAAGTGGAGTTCGACAGTGGGTACCTGCAGTTGCCCGTGGTGCAGAACGTGGCTGCCCTTAAAACCTTTTTGCGCAGCGCACCTCAGGGCCTGGTGATCCGCTTTCGCAACCATGATGGCCTGGTCGCCAAGGTTTACCGCCATCTGCGTGCCCGGCGTCATGGGCAGTGGCCTACCCTGGCGGTGCTGGCGCAAGCGCAAGGCATCAGCGCCAGCACGTTCCGCCGTCAGTTGGAGCGTGAGGGCCGTTCGTACCAGCAGATCAAGGACGAAGTGCGCCGCGCCAGGGCCTTTGAGCATTTGCGCGAGGGCGTGCTGAGCATCGCCGAGATTGCCGAACAGGCCGGCTTCCAGGAGCCCAGCGCGTTCCACCGCGCTTTCAAGAAGTGGACTGGGCAGAGCCCGGGCAGCTACCGGGCGCTGCTCGCCCAGCACTGAAGCACCGGGTGGGCGGTCAGGCGGGTACCATCGCAAAGCCTACGCCGAACCTGTTCCAGGCATTGATGGTGGCAATGGCCAAAGTCAGGTTGACCACTTCGCCAGGCTCGAAATGGTCGTGCAGGGCTTCGTATTCGGCCTGCGGCGCACCGCGCTCCGGGAGCCGCGTCAGGCTCTCCACCCAGGCCAGGGCGGCCCGCTCGCGTGGCGTGAAGTAGGCGGTTTCCTGCCACACGCACAAGGTTTGCAGGCGCGCCTCGGTTTCGCCCGCCTGGCGCGCGTCGTTGGCATGCAGGTTGACGCAGTAGGCGCAGCCATTGATCTGCGAGGCGCGCAGGCGGATCAGTTCCAGCAGGTCGCTTTCCAGGCCACTACTGGCCAGGGCCTGCTCCAGGCCAAGCATGGCTTTACGGGCTTCGGGCGCGTGTTTGGCCCATTCGATTCGGTTGTGCACGGTAGGCCTCCTGAGGCTGTGGAAGGGGCCTACACTAACGCCCCTCTACACGGCCCACGATAGCCAATCCCGACAATAACCCAGAGGCCAATTCACCACCGCTCTGTAGCAAAAAGCCATCCTGTGGGAGCGGGTTTACCCGCGAAGCAAGCACCGCGGTGTGTGGCACCGGCTTTGCCGGTGTTCGCGGCTGAAGCCGCTCCCA